>CAIVJW010000397.1 GCA_903906315.1 uncultured delta proteobacterium
CCTCCACGGGAAAATGCAGTGGCGCGGGGGCACGCAAGTAGCGCGCAGACGGCGGCGAGGTCGAGCTGGGCGCGCGGGAGGCCACGGGGAAAGCCTAACGGCGAGGCCGCGGTCCGTCCACGCTCGCCGTCCCGCAGGCGTCACCCGCTCTCGCGCACGAGCCCCTCTCCCGCGGTGATCGCGACGATCGGCCCCGCCCGATCGAAGAAGCGCCCGCGCACCAGGCCGCGGCCGGCGGACGCCGTGGGGCTGCCCATCGCGCGGAGCAGCCAGCCCACGCTGACACTCGCGTCGGACCCCACGCGCCGGCGCTGCCACCGCCATGGGCGCGTCCCAGGCCTCGAACGCCGCGGCGGTCGCGACCGAGCGGTCACCGCTCGAGGCCGCGCCCGGTAGCGCGGGCCTCGCCGCCCCCGACCCGCCCGCGACCCGCGCCCGATCACGCCGAATTCGCCGCATATCGCGCAAGAATGGCGCGTTCGCCCTAAAGGTCGGGGTGACGCCAGCCGTTTCCGGGGGTATGCGAAGGCCCATGCAATCCCCGACCCCTGGCGCGGCCACGACCCCGCGTGCCGCGGTGCTGCTGCTCGGGGCTCCTCCTCCGCCCGTGCTGTCGGCCGTCCGGTCCGCCGCGGAGAAGGCTCGGATGCAGGTCGCCATCGAGACCAGCGCCAGCGACGCGGATCGCTGGCTCGAGCAGAACCACCCGGGGGCCATCGTCCTCGACCTCCCGCCGCAAGGCGCCGAGGAGGCGCTGCTCCAGCTCCGTTACAACCCGCGCCTCGCCAACGTCCCCATCCTCGCCCTCGCCGACGAGGTGAGCGACCTCGCGTTCGAGGAGGTCTTCGGCTGGGGCGGCGACGACCTCACCCGCCGGGGCGACGACGAGGCGCTCGCGCGGCGGCTGCGCACGCTGGCGCTCGCGGGTGAGATCCCCACGTCCCGCGTCCACGGCACGGCGGTCGTCGCCGACGCCGATCGACGCTGGCGCGTGCTGACCGCGCGCGCCCTGCGCAACGCGGGCTGGAGCGTCAACTTCGCGGTCGACGCCGCCGAGGTGCTGCGCGAGGCCGAGCAGCCGGGCGTCGAGCTGGTCGTGTCGACGTCCGCGCTGGGCCCGTCCGGCGGCGCGGACACCCTGGTCGCCGAGGCGCGCAGCGCCGGGGTGAAGGTGCCCTGGGTCGTCGCCGCGGCGCCGAAGGAGACGCCGCGCCTGCGCGCCGCGACGCGCGGCCTCCAGAACGTCGCCGTCTACGACTCGTACGGCCCGGCCGAGAACGTGCTGTTCGTGGCCAACGAGCTGCTCCGCAAGGGCACGCCCAACGCCCGCAAGAGCGCGCGCCTCCTCTACGGGGCGACGGTGCGCTTCCGCCCCTCCGGCGCCGACCAGGACGAGATCGGCTACACGTACAACCTCAGCGGCGGCGGCATGTACGTGCGCACGCTCGCCCCGATCGCGCGCGGCAGCGAGGCGTGGCTCGAGATCGCCCCGCCCCGCAGCGACCGGCGCGTCCGCCTCGAGGGCAAGGTCGTCTGGACGCGCGGCTTCGGGCCGAACGACGTGGCGACCATCCCGCCGGGCTTCGGCGTGCAGGTGACGGGCGGATCGGTCGGCGACCTCGAGCGCTTCACGCGCGGATACCACGCGTTCGCGGCCGAGCTCTCCGCCTAGCCGTCCGCGCCCTCGGGCGGCGCGGACGTCGGAGTGGACATGGCTGTCTCCAGGAGGGCGCCGCTCACGCGGGCCCGCGCGGCGAGCTTCGCGGCCTCCGTCGCCGCCGACGCGATGGCGTTCGGGCGGCGCGCGGTCACGGCGGCGCGTCGGGCCTCGCGGCAGGCGGCGCTCTACGTGCGTCCGCCGGCCGCGTTCGTGGTGCATCACCGCGCCTACAAGCCCCCGCCGACGGTCGCGGCCGACCCGCGCCGGGCCGAGCGCGTCCTCGCCCACCTGGTCGGCGAGGGCTGGCTCGCGGCGTCCCAGATCATCCCGCCCACGGAGCTGCCCATCGAGCTGCTCGCGCGCGTCCACGGCCTCGACCACCTCGAGAGCCTCGACGACCCGGCGGTCATCGCCCGCGCGCTCGGCGAGGTCGACCCCCTGCCGCGCGACCTCGCCGCCGCGCTCGTCGTCGCGCAGCGCTGGGCGACCGCGGGCACCGTGCGAGCGGCCGAGATCGCCGTCGCGGGCCGAGGCGCCGACCGCGGCCGCGTCGCGGTGAACCTCGGCGGCGGCTTCCACCACGCCGGGCCCAAGGGCGCGTCGGCCTTCTGCCTCTTCAACGACGTCGCCGTCGCGATCGCCGTGATCCGCGCCGCCGGCTTCGCGGGACGCATCCTGGTCGTCGACCTCGATCTGCACCACGGCGACGGCACGCGCGCGCTCTTCGCGGCCGACGAGTCGGTGTTCACGCTGTCGATCCACGCCGCCGCGTGGGACGAGTCCCCCGCCGTCGCGAGCCTCGACGTCGCGCTCGGCCCCGCGGTCGGCGACGAGACGTACCTGCGCGTGCTCGGCGAGACGCTGCCCGTCGCCTTCGAGCGATCGCGCCCCGATCTCGTCTTCTACGTCGCGGGCGTCGACGTCGCGGCCGACGACCGCCTCGGCGGCTGGCGCCTCTCGCCCGACGCCATCTTCGAGCGCGATCGCCGCGTGATCGACCGCGCGCGCGGCGTGCCCGTCGTGATGGTGCTCGCGGGCGGCTACGGGCCCGATGCGTGGCGCTACACCGCGCGCCTCCTGACCTTCCTGCTCGGCGGTCTCGACGAGGCGATCCCGAGCGGCGCCGAGCGCGACCTCGACCACTTCCGGCGCATCGCGACGACGATCGCCCGCGCGGAGCTCGCGGTCGACGGGATCGACCACTCGGCCGACGGCGCCGACGACTTCGGTATCACGGCCGCCGACGTCTACGGCGAGCTCGTCCACAAGCGCCCCGAGGCGGGCCTCTTCGGCCTCTACACCGTCTACGGGCTCGAGGTGGCGTTCGAGCGCTACGGCCTGATCGCGCACCTGCGCAAGCGCGGCTATCCGCGGGTGCGCCTCGAGCTCGACACCGACGCCCCGGCCGGGCAGTCGGTCACCGTTCGGTCGGCCGACGCGCGCGGCGACGTGCTCATCGAGCTCGTCCTGCAGGAGCACCGCGGGGTGCCGCCGCTGCGGCTGATGTCGATCGAGTGGCTGATGATGCAGGACCCGCGCGCCCAGCCCCCGCCCGAGCGGCCCCTGCTCCCGAGCCAGAAGCACCCGGGCCTCGGCGCGCTGCCGCTGCTCATGGGCATGCTCTGCATGGCGTGCGAGCGGCTCGGCATGGACGGGATCACGTTCCTGCCGGCGCACTTCCACGTCGCGTCGCAGGCGCGGGGCTTCCTCGAGTTCCTCGACCCGGCCGACGAGGCCCGGTTCGCCGCGCTCTGCGGCGTCCTCGGCGGCTTCCCGCTCGCCGTGTCGGCGGCGATGCTCGCCGAGGGGCGCGTCGTCGACGGCGTGACGGGCGAAGCGTTGCGCTGGCGCCCCGCGCGGATGGTGCTGCCCGTCTCCGAGGCGCTGCGCGCGCGCATGCACGGGCCGGACTACGACCGCGCCGTCGAGGAGGCCGCGAAGGCGATCGACCTCGGGCTCGTGCCGTCGGCGACCGGCTGAAGGTCACGCATCAAGGTCACCTTGGCACCTACTCGGGCACCGTGGTCCAGCTTCAAGCGACGTGACTCACGGGCTCTACCCGCGCTTGCCCACCGGACCTCGCCGGGGCGCGCCACGCGACCTGCCCAGGGTCCGGCGGATGCCCAGCACGTCGCGCAGCATTCGAATGGTGTCGCGCGCGAGGCTGACTTTGGAGCCGTCGCATTGCGCCCACTCGACCGGGACCTCGAGCACGCGAGCGCGCCGGTGCGCGAGGGCCAAGATCTCCACGTCGAACGCGTAGCCGTCGACCCGCGCGTCTGCGAAGAGCTCGCGGGCGAGGTCGCCCCGGAACAGCTTGAACCCGCACTGTGTGTCTCGGACGTCGCCGACCAGGTCGACGAGCAGCGCGCGCAGGACGACCGAGAACACCGAGGTCGCGAGGCGTCGTCCCCATGGGCGGGAGACCTCGGCGCCGGGGGCGCGGCGCGAGCCGACGACGACCGCGGCGCCGCTCTCGCAGGCGGTCAGGAGCTTCGCGACCTCGCGAATCGGGGTCGATCCGTCGGCGTCCATGAAGAGCACATGGGCCCCCGTCGACGCGAGCACGCCGGCTCGGACGGCCGCCCCCTTGCCTTGGTTCGTGGGCAGTCGCAGGAGGCGGACTCGGTCGCTCGCGCCGGCGCCTACCAGCGCGGCGGTCCCGTCGCGCGAGCCGTCGTCGACGACGAGGACTTCATAGGTGAGGCCGCTCGCGTCGAGGTAGGCGCTCGTCGCTTCGAGCGTCCTGCCGAGGCGAGACTCCTCGTTGTAGGCGGGGATCACGACCGAAAGATCGACCGGGAGGCGCCTCGAGGGGGGCTCGGGAGCCACCAGCGCGTGCGTCGGCGCTTCAACTGCCATGGGCCAGCTTCTCCGAGCGAGGCCGAAGCGAGGCCCAGGCTCGCGCGAAAAGGCCGAGCAGCGCGAGCCCGGTCACGCTGGCGAGCCAGGCGAGCCACTCCACACGGCCACGCTCGAAGCGAAGCTCGACCGTGCGGCCGCGCGCGAACGTGAGCTGGAACGTCGGTGTTGCCAGGTGCACAGGCTCGCCGTCCGAGGACGTCCAGCTGGGGAAATAGCCCTGTCGCACCCACACCGGCACAGGCGTCTCGGGGGCGCGGTCGAGCTCGATCGTGACGTGCCCCCCGTCGAGCCGCGCCGACGCCACGGCGGGCGCGCCGTCGAGCGGCGAGCGCGCCGCGTCCACCGAGTCGAGGACGCGCCGGCACGCCTCACGGCCCGCCTCGCGCCCCTCCCGCACGCCCTCGAGATCAGGAACGAAGCGCAGGTTGGGCCGGCTCCTGCCGAGCTCCACGAGGCGCGCCCGGAGCGGGTCCGCGCTCGGCCCGAGGATCACGACCTTGTCCCGACTGGCCTGCTCGACGGCCTCGTAGGCGCGGTCGATCCGGTCGTAGCGGTAGTCGGTGATGAGCACGACCCGGAAGCGCGCCCAGTCCTCATTCCGGTCGAGGCGGGGCTCGCGGGCGAGGGCGAGCGGCACGTCGAGGCGGGCCGTGGCGAACATCTCCTCGCCGAGCCGCACGAAGTCGACGCCGTCCTCGGGGCGCGGCTTGACGCTGAAGCGCGCGAACGTGAGCACCGGGGCGTAGCTCGGGACCGACGCGTAGCTCGGGCCCTCGGCGTCGAGGCCATAGACCTCCCACGGGTCGCCTTGGGCGACGAGCCGGGCGCCCGGGAGCGCCGCGGCCCGGGCCTTGCCCACGGCCGATCGGACGGCGAGGGTGCGCACGTCGAAGAGGCGCAGTCGCGCGAGCTGAGCCTCCGGCGGCCCGGCCGCGAGCTCCTCTCCCGTGATCTTGTGATCGACCCCGAACGCCTCTCCCACGGCGGAGAAGCTGTTGCGCAGCGGTACGGCAAACAGGACGTCGAGCGCCGACTCGCGGAATACGGTCGTCACGGAGCGCGCGCCGCGCATCCCGGCAAGCGCCTGCAGCGCGAACGTGTCGCTCCGTCCTTCCGTCCCCATCTCGACGAGCACGCGCCCTTCCTTGCGGCCCTCGATCGGGCCGAGGGCCTGCTCGTAGTGCGCGACCTGCTCGGCGGAGACGAGGGCCTCGGGCTTGGTCGCGACCTTGAAGTGCGCGAAGAACGCGAGCGTGCAGGCGAGCGCCGCAATGGGCTCTGCGAGCGGGCTCCGGATCGCGTCGCGCACGGAGGCGACGAGCGATCCGACGAGGATCGCGGCCAGGAACGGGTAGGGGGCAACGACGCGCGCGGGCTGAATGGCAAGCTCGCCCAAGGCGAGGTACCGCGCCGACGGGAGCACGGTGAAGGCCAGGAGCAGCACGAGGCCGGCGAACAGGGCGATCGCGGGCCCGTCGCGCCGCACGGCGGCCACCACGCCGGCGAGCGCGACATAGACGCTCACGCGCAGGAAGATCGACGTGACGAGCCCGGGAGGCGGGGGATCCTGCGCCAGCGTCGGTACGAAGCGCAGATGGGCCAGCATCGGCAGAACCCAGCACGCCGAGAGCAGGAGGGCCGAGAGGCCGATGAGCCCGTAGAGCCCGAGGACGCGCAGGCGTGCGCCCTTCGCCGAGGTCGCGAGGACGCGCGCGAGGACCAGCGGCGCGAACAGGAACGCCGCCGACCAGACCATGTGCACGTTCGTCAGGGGCACGAGCGCGAGCGCTACCGTGGCCAGGAGGGCGAAGGCGCGCCGGCCCTCGGCCGCGAGCAGCGCCCAGTAGAAGACGAGCAGGAAGACGTGGCCGAGGAGCTGTGTCGAGAGCCCCGCGTCGAACGTGGACTCGAGGCCGACTCCCATGCGCCAGAGCGGGTTGTGGTCGACGAGGAAGCCGACGCAGACGGCCCCGGCCGTGAGCCCGGCGATCCGCCCCGACGCGAGGGGGGCCGACGCGGAGGCCCCCCTCTCCGCGAGCCTCCGGGCCGCCAGGTACGTGAGGCAAGGCACGCTGGCCGAGGCCACCGTCTGCACGCCCCAGAAGGCGGCTCTCGTGCTGAGCGAGAGCTTCGTGAGCGCCGCGACCGTCATGTAGAAGACTGGCGGGTAGAACGTCGGGAAGGGCATGCCCGCGAAGTACTCGTCGAGCCACCCGCCGATCCCCGGGAAGAGGCGCCGCGCATAGACATCGGCAATGGCGTAGTGCGGAACGCCGTCCCAACCGCCCGGGAGCGCAGAGGCGTAGACGCGCCGCAGGTACGGGCCCGCGAGGACGGCGAAGAGCGCGAGGATCGCGAGGAGGTCGACTGCTGTCTTCGCGCGCGGCGAGCGGAGCGCCCGGAGAAGGCTACTCATGGGTCGCGCTCTGGGCGGTGGCCGGCGCGCCGTACCAGCTGGTCGGCGCGTCCCCGTCGCGACCGGCGGCCACGACGACGGCGAACGTGGGGCGATCGAGGCGAATATCGGCCATGAGGGCGGCGGCGACGTCGAGCGCGTAGCGCCCCTCACCAAGGTCCCGGAACGCGATGCCCTCGGGCAGGGCCAGGCTCGTCCGCTCGGAATACGCCGAGTCGAACGAGAAGTCCTTGCCGTGCGAGGCCTTGCAGAACACGCGTCGGGGCGAGTAGACGCCGCAGTAGTACGACCATCGGTAGGGCAGGGTGCGGGTCGTGGTCGGGTCCGGCAGGGGGCGTCCTGCGCGGTAGGGCGGCACCGGAATGAAGTAGAACGAGAGGTTCGTCTGGGCCCAGTCGCGGATGGGCGCGGCCATGCCGACCTCGACCGACACTCCGCCGCTCGCCGGGCGCAGCGTCACGCGTTCGAGCACGTGGGACCGGGCGTCGATCATCGGATACGGCATCGGCGGGAGAGCCTTGGTGGTCTCCGTCCTCTCGCCGTCCTTCGCGACGTCGCGAACCGAGAGCTGGTCGATGAAGCCCACGTAGTCGCGCGCCGTCGCCACGGTCACGGAGATCACCTCCGGTACGGGTAGCCGTTTGGCGGCGTAATACCGTTCGATCGGGATCTCGAGGTGTACGTCGCCGCCCTGCGTCGCGACCTGGACGCCCGAGCTGCGCCCCACGGCCTCGGCGCGCACCGGGTCGTTCACGTAGACCTGCGGGCTGTAGCGGCGCTCGGCCGGGGCCATGATGCCAATCCGCAGGTCGCTCGAGTGCGGCAGCTCCACGGTGCTGCGCACGGGATACCCGCTCTCGGCCGCGTGGCCCGGATCGGCGGTGAGCGCGTAGCTCGACGACGCGCCGCCCGGCGTGCTCCCCCCGACGAACACGTAGAGGTTCTGGTCGGCCTCGTTCCAGAACTGCCCCTCGAGGTGGACATCGAGGACCAGGCCCTTCGCCCCCCGCCCGGCTCTCACGGAGCCGATCACGAGGTCGCTCGACGCGCTCCGCGCCGTCTCCGCGGCCCCGGGCGCCCTCGCGCTCCGCGCACACTCCGTGAAGGGTGCGCGCGGCGCGAAGATGCAGTCGAGGCCGTAGGAGCCTGGCGCGACGTCGGGCTTGGAACAGCCGAGAGACGCGGCCGCGAGGAGGAGCGCGAGCCGCGCCATGGCTCAGGAGGGGCTCAGTGCGTGCAGACGCCGAGCCCTTGCCCACCCGGTCTGCCGGCGTCCACGAAGACGGAGCGGTACCCGCCAATCGGACAGGCGAGGCCGTTGCCATACAACGAGTAGCCCGTCGGGTCCGTGTTGCTGGCGATGGCGATCGCGTAGCCAGCCTGCAGCGCGCCCTGGGCGCAAGGGCTACCGTCGGGGCAAAGGCCCTTCGGATCCAGGTACTCGCACCAGACATACTGCCCGTAATCGGAGCTCATGTCGAAGTGGTTTCGGGGGCGCCAGCCGGCGGGGCACTGCCCGTATGCCGGATCGAGCCCCATGCACGTCCCAAGCCCGGGTGCCTTCGCGGGCGAGTTGCGGGTGTTGTGGAATCCGCACGCCGTGCCGCGGGGCAGCGCGAACGAAGCCGAAGCGGCGAGAGTCACGCTGCCTCCGCTTCCCGCCGTGAGCTCCTGGTGGGAAAACCCGCCGGCGACGTGCTGACCGTAATCGCCATCGCTTCTCCTCGCCCAATAAGTTGGGGCGATGCCGATCGTCCATACCCCTCCGACCATCCCATTGAACACGAGGTTGCAGCCCCCCCACGAGCACGCGCTGTATGCCATGCCCCCGGTGAGCCCCTGGGGAAAGATGGCGACCGGTGCGCCCGCCGGCTGCGGTGGCTGCGTCGGCACGTCGGTCAGCGCTTCCGCCACGTCGCCCACGTTCTCTCCGATGAACGCCTGGGTGCAGATCCACCACGGACGCCAATTGATCGTGTGATTGGAAGACGAGCGTCGCGCCGCTTTCCGCTTGATGAGAGTGCCACCGCTGCTGCACACGGGTGACATGACGACGCCGAACTTCACCGATGCGGAACAAGC
>CAIVJW010000398.1 GCA_903906315.1 uncultured delta proteobacterium
CGCGGGCGCGGGCGCGGGCGTGGGCGAACGGGCGGCGGCCGCGCCTCGGGACGACTCGCCCCTGGTGGGCTCGTGCGGCGTGGCCCCGGGGCGGTCCGCGCGGACGGCCCTCGACGGGATCGCGGTCGCGATCGCGGCGCTCGGGGCGGCGCTGGCGCGCAGGCGGCGCCCGGGGGGCACCGCGACCGGGCAGGGATCGTGACCGATCGCCGACGATCGCGGTGCGGATCGGGGGCGGGCGCGGTCGCGGTGGGGCCGCGAAGGTAGCCGCGCGGGCCTGCCGGAACGCCGGACCGAGCTTCCCGGCCCGCCGCGAGCCTTCCCGGACGGCGGAGATCGCTTCCCGGGCCGGATTTCGCCCTTCCCGCGCGGCGCGGGGACCTCCCCGCCCCGTCCCCGAGACGACCCGGCGCGCAGGCGGAGTCGGTTTGGCCTGTTTCGAGGCGATCCGCGCGCGCACGGCGGGGCCTGCGCCCGCCCGGGAAGCTGCGGCGCCGTCCGGGAAGGCTCCGCCGCGGTCCGGGAAGGCTCCGCCACGGTCCGGGAAGGCTGCGGCGCGGCCCGGGAAGGCTCCGCCACGGTCCGGGAAGGTTGCGGCGCCGCCCCGGAGGCTTCGCCACGGCCCGGGAAGGTTGCGGCGCCGTCCGGGAAGGCTCCGCCCCCCAGGAGTCGCCGCAGAAGCGCCCCCCGCCCCGGCCGAAACCCCGCCGGCGTCGCGACGCCGCGCCCGAACCGCGCGCTGGGCGGCGTGCTACCGTCGCGGGTCGATGAAGCCGCCCGAGGCCGCCGCGCAGGAGGGGAGCGGCTCGCCGGTCGACCCCGCCCCGCCGGCGCCGCCCTCGCTGCCCTCGCTGCCCTCGCTGCCGTCCGTTCGCCTCGTCCGCCCCGAGCGCGGCCCCCGCATGCGCGTGATCGGCAACCGCCGCCGGCCCCTGCAGGACATCTACTACTCGCTGCTCAGCAGCCGGTGGTCGACCCTCTTCGCCGCGCTCGCCGGCGGCTACCTCGGGGTGAACTTCGTCTTCGCGGTCGTCTACGCCGTCACCGGCGGCGTCGAGGGCGCGCGCAGCGGATCGCTCGCGGACGCCTTCTTCTTCAGCGTCCAGACGATGGCGACCATCGGCTACGGCGTGATGCACCCGGTCACGCCGCTCGCCAACGCGCTGGTCACGGTCGAGGCGCTGCTCGGGCTGCTCGGGGTCGCGATGGCCACCGGCGTGCTCTTCGCCAAGTTCGCGCGCCCGAGCTCCCAGCTCCAGTTCAGCGACGTCGCCGTCGTCAGCCTGCGCGAGGGGGTGCCGTCGCTCATGTTCCGCGTGGCCAACGAGCGCGTGAACCACGTGGCCGAGGCCACCATGCGGGTCGCGCTCGTGCGCGACGAGGTCACCTCCGAGGGCGAGCGCGTCCGCCGCTGGCACGACCTCGAGCTCGACCGCAGCTACTCGCCGATCTTCGCGCTCACCTGGACGGCCATCCACCGCATCACGCCCGCGAGCAAGCTCTGGGGCGCGAGCGCCGAGTCGCTCGCCGCCGTGAGCGCCGAGATCGTCGTCACCCTCGTCGGGCTCGACTCCGACCTGTCGGCCACCATCCACGCCCGGCAGTCGTTCGTCGCCGACGAGATCCGCTGGGGCGCGCGCCTGGCCGACATCCTCGTCGTCCACGAGGGCCGCCGCGCCGTCGACCTCCGCCGCTTCAACGACGTCGTCCCCGCGCCGCTGCCCGCCGACTGCTGGTCCGCCCCGCCGCCCGCCGGCCCGCAGGGCCCGGCGTCGCCCGGCTGACCCCGCGTCGATCCCCCCCTGGGCTTCTCGGCGGCGCGACCCTAAGAAGGCGCACGAAGGGGAGGGGTTTGCGCGAGGCCGTCGCCCGCGCGGTTTGCAGAGGCGGGCCACGCCTCGGCGCAAAGGGTTCGCTCGGTTCTCGCGGCCCGATCGCAACGTGCGATTTGGCCCGGGATATCGGGGGGCTCCGCTGCGTTTACGGTGCGGCACCGAGCCTGCATTGCGGGCTGCCCGGAGGCCCCATGACCATGATCCCCGAACGAGCGGCGTTCTCGACGTATCGCGCCGAGGTCGCCACGCGGGAAGCCCTCACCCCCGACGCGGAGCACCAGCTCGCGCTCCGGTGGCGCAAGGGCGACAAGGAGGCCGGACGGCGGCTCATCGAGGCCTGCCTGCCCTTCGTGATGACCATCGCGCTGGAGTACCGCCGCTGGGGGCTGCCTCTCGAGGACATCGTGCAGGAGGGGAACATCGGCCTGCTCAAGGCCGCCGAGCGCTTCGACCCCGAGCGCGGCTGTCGGCTCGCGACGTACGCCGCGTACTGGATCCGGGCCGAGATCCGCGAGTACGTCGTGCGCGGCTACCGCATCGTGCGCCTCGGCACGTCCAAGGGCGAGCGTCGCGCGCTGCGCATCTACCGCAAGACCCACGAGCGCGACCCCGGGGCGCTCGCCGCCGCCAGCGGGCTCTCGGAGGAGCGCACCGCCGCGCTCCTGCCGCTGCTGATGGCGCGCGACGTCAGCCTCGACCGCGTGCCGGCCAACGGCGTCGCGCCGGCCGACCGGCTCGCCTCCGAGTGTCGCACGCCCGAGGAGGAGGCCTGCCTGGCCGACGAGCGCGACCAGCTGCAGCGCGCGATCCGCTGCATCGTCGCCGAGCTCAACCCGCGCGAGCGCCGCATCGTGCGGCAGCGCTGGCTCACGGACACCCCGATGACGCTCGAGCAGCTCGGGGTGGTGTTCGGCGTGAGCAAGGAGCGCGTGAGGCAGATCGAGGAGCGCACCAAGCGCCGCATCCGCGAGCGCCTCGAGAGCCTCACGGCCGAGCCCGTGCCCGGCGTGCCCGCCCCGGAGTCGAGCCGTCGGCCGCTCGCCGCCGTCGCCGGCAGCGCGCTCGCTCGCGCGGCCCTGCAGCAGCGCGAGGTCTGACCTCGCTTCACCGCGCAGCGTCGACGGCTTCGCGCTAGGCTCGCGTCGTGGGTACGCCCAAAGTCGGCGCGACGATCGAGCGCTACACGCTGGAAGCCGTCCTCGGCGAGGGCGGCATGGGCACGGTCTTCCGCGCCCACGACGCCCGCCTCGATCGGCGCCTCGCCATCAAGGTCCTCCGCGGCAGCGACGACGACGCCGGGCGAGCCGACGCCACCGCGCGGCTCGTGCGCGAGGCCCGGGCCGCCGCCGCGTTCGACCACCCCAACGCGGTGTCCATCTTCGACGTCGGCGAGGCGTTCGGCGCACCCTACATCGCGATGGAGCTCGTCTCCGGGCGGACGGTGCGAGAGGCGATGCGCGAGGGGGAGGCCCCGATCGGCGAGCGGCTCCGCTGGCTCTCCGACGTCGCGAAGGCGCTGTCGGCCGCGCACAAGGCGGGCCTCGTCCACCGCGACGTGAAGCCCGAGAACGTGATGGTGCGCGACGACGGCGTGGTGAAGGTGCTCGACTTCGGCATCGCGCGTCGCGCCGCCAGCGCCGTCGATCCGAGCGCACCCACCCAGGCCTCGGCCATCCATACGCTCACCGCGCAGGGCGTCGCGGTCGGCACCCCGCTCTACATGGCGCCCGAGCAGATCCGCGGCGACGCCGTCGATGGCCGCACCGACCAGTTTCAGTGGGCCGTGCTCGCGTACGAGGTGATCTCCGGCCGGGTGCCCTGGGCGACGAAGGGCGACTCGCTCGGCCTGGTCGCGTCCATCCTGACCGACGACCCGGCGCCGCTCCGCGAGGTGGCGCCCGAGGTGTCGCCCGAGGTCGCGATCGTCGTCGCGCGCGCGCTCGCCAAGCGCCCGGCGGACCGCTTCGCGTCGATGGATGACGTGGTCCGCGCGCTCGACGCCGCGGCGATGGGCGCCTCGGTCCCCGCGCCGGCCGCGCGCCCCCGTGCCGCCGCGCCCCTCGCGGGCTCCCCGTCGGCCGCTCCGCCTCGGGTCGCCGTCGCGTCGCCGCACGCGACCGCGTTCCAGTCCCGGCGCTTCTCGCAGGAGGAGCTCGGGGCCATCCTCGATCGCGCGCTGCGCAAGCAAGCCGAGGCGCCCGCGGACCCGGGCTTTGGCCGCGACGACGTCTTCGAGGCCGCGCGCGAGGTCGGCATCGATCGCCCGACGCTCGACGCCGCGATCCGCGACCTCGACGCGACCCGGGCGGGCCGTGCGGCGCCCTCGGCGCTCGAGCGGTCGCGCCGCCAGGTGAAGCGCGACCTGGCGACCTTCGCGGTCGTGAACCTGTTCCTCGCGCTCATGTCGCTCAACATGCACAGCACCTGGTTCGTGTGGGTGCTGCTCGGCTGGGGCATGGCGATGGCGCTGAAGGCCGTCCGCGTCTTCGTCCTCCACGAGCCCCTCGATCCGAAGCGCAAGAAGAAGGACGCCCAGGCCTTCGACCGCAACGTCGACGACGGCGTCTCGCTGCTCCTGCAGACCACGCATGCGCGCGGATCGCGCGTTCGCGTCGCCGTGACGGACGAGGCCGCCGCCGATTACGAAGCCCTCGCCGAGGCCGAGCTCGCCGAGCTCCGCGCCCCGCGCGCAGCCCGCTGACCCCTACAGGTCGATCACCAGGCCCTCGCGGGCCGCGATGGTGTTCGGGAAGAGCTCGCGCGCGCGGCGCTCCTTCTCGCGGACCATGTCGTCGGTCTGGTTCGGGTCGTGGTGGTGCAGGACGAGCTGCTTCGCGCCCGCGGCGATCGCCAGCTCGGCGCCTGCCGCGTACGTCGCGTGGCCCCAGCCCGCCTTCGACCCGCCGCCGACGTGCCCCGCGTACTCCTCCGGGGTGTACATCGCGTCGAAGATCAGCACGTCGGCGCCCTTCGCCAGCTTCACGAGCTTCGGGTCGACGATCGAGTAGTGCTCCGAGTCGGTGACGTACGCGACCGACTTGCCCTCGTGGTCGAAGCGATAGGCATAGACGCCGTTCGGGTGGTTTCCGCGCGCATTGGTGACGCGCACGTCGCGCTTCGCGCCGACGGTGATCTCCTCGCCCTCGTAGAGGTCGTGGAAGGTCATCTTCGCGCCCATCTCCGAGAGGTGGACGGGGAAGCTCGGGTAGTCCATCTGCCCCGCGAGCGTCTCCTCGAGCGTGCGCGAGACGTTGAGCCCGCCGTAGAGGTGGATCACGTTGCCGCGCACGAACGCGGGCGTGAAGAAGGGGAAGCCCTGGATGTGATCCCAGTGGACGTGGCTGAAGAACATCCACGCCTCGATCGGCATCTCGCCGAGGAGCTCCTGCCCCAGCAAGCGCAGACCCGTGCCGCCGTCGAGGACGAGCAGCGTGTCGCCGCACCGGACCTCGTAGCAGCTCGTGTTGCCACCGAACTCGACGGTGCTCGGGCCGGGCGTGGGGATGCTGCCACGTACCCCCCACATCTTGATGCGCATCCTCGTGCCCTTCCGCGCCTCGGGTTCGAGATCGAGTCCAACGTGATAGAACCCTCGGGCCGGCAGCGTCAAGGCACCTCTGCATGGGGGGCAGCCAACTTTGCTCCGGCGAGGCCAGGCTGATGTGCGCGTCCCCCGCAGAGCCCGATCGCGACGCGATGGGCGCCCGGTCCGGCGCGGACGCGATCGTCGTGCTCGGCTGCCGCGTGCTGCCCTCCGGCCGGCCGGGCCCGGCGCTCGCGAGGCGCGCCGCCGTCGCAGCCGCCGCGTTCCACGAGGGCCTCGCCCCGCGCGTGGTCACGAGCGGAGGGCGCCGTTGGGGAGCCGTCGTCGAGGCCCGCGCCCTGTCGGACGAGCTCGTGCGTCGCGGCGTACCGCGCGCGGCCATCGCCGAGGAGCTCTGGTCGCTGTCGACGGTCGAGAACGCGGTCGGGTCGAGCGCGATCGTGCGTCGCCTGGCCGCCGTCGCCTCGCCCGCGGTCCTCGTCGTGACGTGCGCGTGGCACCTGCCGCGCGCGATCGTCGACTTCCGCGCCGTCGGCCTCGACGCGCGCCCGCTCCCCGCGGTCGGGCCCGCGGCCGGGATCGTCGTCGGGGTCTACCGGCGCGTCCACGAGCGGGTGTGCGCGCGCCTCGACGACGAGTCGCTGCGGCGCGGGCGCTGGCTGCGCGAGGGGGCCGGCTATGCGTGTGGCGTCGGGCGCGGCGAGGGCGGCGGCGGCGGGTAGCGGCGGCGGCGGCCGATCACTCGGCGCCGGGCGACAGCGCGGGCTTCGGCGCCCGGCCGGTGCGTCGGGCGATCCAGGCCTTCGCGTTCTCGATGGCGAGGTAGAGCGCGGGCACCACGAGCAACGACAGCAGGGTCGAGCTCACGACGCCGCCGATGACCGCGATGGCCATCGGGGCGCGGAACTCGCTGCCGTCGCCGCGCGAGATGGCCGTGGGCAACATGCCGAGCACCATCGCGGCGCTCGTCATCAGGATGGGGCGCAGGCGCTCCGGGCCCGCCTCGAGGATGGCCTGCGCGGGCGGCTCGCCTTGCTCGCGCACGCGCACGATCGCCCGGTCGACGAGCAGGATCGCGTTCTTCGTCACGAGGCCCATGAGCAGGATGATCCCGATCATCGCCCCCATGGCCATCGTGTTCTTGGTGACGAACAGGCCCACGATCGCCCCGACGAGGGCGAGCGGCAGCGTCATCATGATCGTGAGCGGGTGGATGAAGCTCTCGAACTGCGAGGCGAGCACGATGTAGATGAACACGACGCCGAGCAGGAGCGCCGTGCCCATGCTCTCGTTCGACTCGGTCATCTGCTTGATCTGCCCGTCGTAGCCGAGGCTCACGCCGGCCGGCAGCTTCAGCGCGTCCAGGCGCGGCTTGACGTCGTTCACGATGTCGCCGAGCGACCGCCCGCGCGAGGTCGCCCAGATCTGGATCTGGCGACGCCGGTCCTCGCGCTCGATGACCTGCGGGCCCTCGCCGCGCTCGAGGCGGGCCACGTCGGCGAGCGCCACCGGGCCCTTGGGCGACGGCAGCGTCACGCGGCCGAGCTCGGCGACCGACGCGCGGTCCTCGCGGCGAAGGCGCACCTTGATCGGCACCTCATCCTTGCCTTGCCGCATCTTCGAGGCCTCGTCGCCCTCCATCGCCGTGCGCAGCGCCATCGCGACCTGCGCGACGGGCACGCCCTGATCGGCGGCGCGCTGGCGGTCGACCGCGACGCGCAGCTCGGGCCGGCCGGCGGTGTACCGGACCTGCACGTCCGCGACGCCCGCCGTCGACTCGAGGATCGCGGCGACCTCCTTCGCCGTCGGCTCGAGCGTCTCGTACGAGTCGCCGCGCGCGAGGACCATGATGGGCGCCTGCACGCCCGCGCCCTCGATGAAGGCCGGGTCGGTGACGACGATCTTCGCGCCCTCGACCACGGACGCGGCGGCGCGCGCGCGGTCCTTGAGCTCGGTGATGCCGATGGACCGATCCTGCTTCGGCACGGCGACGATGCGCCAGCGCGCCTTGTTGACGTCGCCGTCGGGGCCGAGCGTCGAGAACAGCGTCACGAACAGGGGATCCGAGAGCAGCTTGTCCTCGGCGGGCTTCACGCGCCGCGCCGTCTCCTCGAGCGACGTGCCGGCGGGCAGCTCGACGTCGACGCTGAACTGGCCGCGATCCTCCGGCGAAACGAAGTCGGCGCCCATGATCTTCTGGATCTGGGCCATGCCGACGAGCGACCCGATGGCGAGCAGGCCGACGACGAGCTTGTGGCCGAGCGCCCAGCGGAGCGCGGTCCTGTACGTCTCGTCCATCCAGGCGAAGACGACCTCGAACGGGCGCTTGATCGCGTGGAACCGGTCCTCCTCGCCGTGGACGATCGTCTTACTGAACCGCGAGGAGAGCATCGGGTCGAGCGTGAAGGCGACGAATAGCGACACGAGCACGGCGCCCGAGACCGTCAGGCCGAACTGGCGGAAGAACTGGCCGACGATGCCGCTCATGAAGGCGACGGGCACGAACACGGCGACGATGGTCAGCGTGGTAGCGAGCACCGAGAGCGAGATCTCGCGCGTGCCGTTCAGCGCGGCCTCCATCGGGGGCTCGCCGCGCTCGAGGTGCTTGAAGATGTTCTCGCGCACGACGACGGCGTCGTCGATGAGCAGGCCGATCGCGAGCGACAGGCCGAGCAGCGTCATCATGTTGAGCGTGAAGCCCATCACGTACATCAGGAAAAACGTCGCGATGACGCTCGTCGGCAGCGCGAAGGCGCTGATGATGGTCGACCGCAGGTCGAGCATGAAGATGAGGATGATGAGGATGGCCATCGCGCCGCCGAAGAAGATCGCGATCTTCACCTCGTGCGCGTTCTCCTGGACGAACCTCGACGTGTCGAGGATGAGCGACGTCTTCACGTCGGGCGGGAACGCCTTCTCGAGCTTCAGGAGCCGCGCCTTGACCGCGTCGGCGACCTCGATCGTGTTCGTGCCCGACTGCTTGACGACCTCGAACGCGACGGCCTCGTCGCCGTTGGCGCGGATGCGCGTGCGCATCTCGGCGAAGCCGTCCTCGACCGAGGCCACGTCGCGCAGGCGCACGGCCGACCCGTCGCGCGCGGTCGCCACGACGACGTCGCGGACGGAGTCGACGGCGTTCAGCTCGCCGACGGCGCGGACGCTGATCTCCTTGGTCCCCTCGTCGAAGTGGCCGGCCGGCACCGTCAGGTTCGCCGCGCGGAGCGCCATCGCGACGGCCGCGGGCGAGAGCGACAGCGCGTCGAGGCGCGCGCGGTCGAGGTCGACGTGGACCTCGCGGGTGCCGCCGCCCTTGATGTTGACCGCGGCGACGCCGGCCACCTGCTCGAGCGCCGGCCGGATGACGTCGTCGGCGTAGGTGCGGGTCTCGCTGAGCGATCGCTGGCCGCGCAGCGTGTAGATGAGCACCGGCGTGGCCGACACGTCGAGGCGCGTGATGGCCGGCTCCTTGACCTCCTGCGGCAGCTTGAAGCGGCTCTGCGAGACGCGCTCGCGGACCTGCGTCGCGGCCTCCTGGATGTCGACGCCGAGCTTGAAGAAGATGACCGACGTCGAGAGGCTCTCGCGCGAAAGCGTGAGCACGCGGTCGATGCCGTTGAGCGACACGACCGAGTCCTCGATGGGCTTGGTGACCTGGTTCTCGACCTCGCCGGGGCTGGCGCCCGGGTAGACGATGTTCACCGTGACGACCGGGAACGAGACGTCCGGGAAGAGGTCGGTGCCGAGGCGCCCGTAGCCGACGAGCCCGAGGACGACGATGGCCAGCGTCACCATCACGGTGAAGACGGGCCTCTTGATGGCGATCGCGGAGATGTTCACGGTGGATCGCCCCGATCAGCGGTTGCCGGACGCGTCGATGGGCTCGCCCTCGCGCAGCTCGCTGGTCGCGCCGAGCACGACCTCGTCGGCCGCGGAGAGGCCCTCGCGCACGTAGATCTGCCCGGGCTCCTTGCCTTGCGTGTACGTCACGCGGACGAGGTGCGCGTGGCCGTCCTTCACGACCGCGACCTCGTCCTGCGACCCCTTGAGGATGGCCGCGGCGGGCAGCGATAGGACGGCGACCTCGCGCGGCGACGACACCGTCGCGCGCACGAACGAGCCGGAGAGCAGCGGCCTCGCGGCGTCGTTCGGGATCTCGGCGACGATGGGGACGCGGCGCGTCTGCGGGTCGAGCGATCGGAGCACCGCCGTCACGGTGCCCTTCGCGGTCGCGTGGCCGTCGATCGTGATCGGGTTGCCCGGCTCGAGCAGGAGCGCGTCGCCCTCGGAGACCGTGGCCGACAGCTTGAGGACCGAGGTGTCCTCGAGGTGGAAGAGGGGCTCGCCCGGCCCCACGATCTTGCCGATGCCGGCCGGGACGCGCGTGACGAGGCCGGGGAACGGAGCGGACAGCGAGGTGGATCCGACCGTGGTGTCCATGAGCCGCACCTGGGCGCGCGCGCGCTCGAGGTCGGCCTTCGCGAGCTCGGTCTTGCGGCCGATGGCGACGTGGTCCGAGTCGCTGACCGATCCGCCCGCGAAGAGGGCGTCCACGCGGCGCTGCGTGTCGAGCGAGAGCTCGAGGCCGATCTCGGCGGCCCGCATCCCGGCCCGCGCGGCTGCGGCCTGCGCGGCGAGCTCGGCGCCGTCGAGGTGGGCGAGGGGCTGGCCGGTGCGCACGAGGGCGCCCTCCTTCACGTTCACCGCGCGGAGCGCGCCGCCGAGCTTGAAGCCGAGATCGGCCTGCTGAATTGGAGACAGCGTGCCCGTCACCGGCACGGCCGCGCGCCACGTGAGGGGCGTCCCGTGGGCGGTGGCGCGCGTCGCCTTCTGCGCGGGCGCGGGCGGCGTGGCGGCCATGGCGGCTTGCAGCGCCGCGTTTCCGGCGAGCGTGTCCCGCACGCGCACGCCGATCAGGGCCGCGAGGCCGACCATCCCGGCCACCGCGATCACCGCCCCCGGGCCGCCTCGCTTGCCCGCCCCGCCTGGCTTCACCGTCGCCGTCGTCATGTGCTTCTCCCTCGCCTCGTCCGTCCCGTCGCTCGTCCTTCGCTCGGCGCGCTGCTCGGCCGCCGCCTCGAGGCGGGGCCGTCGTCGGCGCCGACCTTCCGGGCTGCCCGACCGCCCCCGGCTCTCGCCGCCTCGGCCGCCGGCGCCGCCCGCGCGTCGCTGCGGCCGTGAATGACCGGCCGGTCAAGGTCGGCGCGCGCCGACTCCGTCATCATGCCGCGCGCGAAGAGCACCTGCGCCTGCCGCGCCCACGCCTCGATGTCCGGGCGCTTGGGCTGCCGCACGATGGCGCGCGCGAGGCGCTCGTAGGCGCCGGCCAGCAGCAGGGCGAGGACCTTCGCGTCGATGTCGGGCCGGTACAGGCCCGAGGCGCGCGCGTCCTCGATCCACTCCGCCGCGCTGACCGCGAGGCGCTCGGAGAACTCGTCGAGCAGGTAGGCGTACGTCGACCCGCCGGCGCCGTCGAAGAGCAGCTTGAAGGTCGACCGGCTCTGCCAGCAGAACTCCAAGATGTCGCGGTCGTGGGCGAGGCAGGCCTCGAGGGCCTCGGTCGGGCTCGACGCGGTCGCGCGCTTCACGGCCGGGGGCGGCTCGACGCGCGCCGCCATGTGCGCGAGAAACGCCTCGACGATCTGGCGGAAGCAGTCGTCCTTGCTCTCGAAGTGGAGGTAGAACGCGCCCTTCGACACGCCGGCGCGGGCCGTGATGTCCTCGATCTTCGCCGCGGCGAGGCCCTTCTCGGCGAAGACGGCCTCGGCCGCGCGTAGCAGCTCGATCTTGGCGTGGGGGTCGGGGTGGCGAGACATTCTTGACCGGCGGGTCAACAATAGGCCGCGCGGGCCGCTCGTCAAGGTGGCCCGCGTCGCGCCTACGCTCCGCGATCCGTCTGTGCTCGACGGCGAGCGCGCGCCGGGCCCGTCGCCGCGCCTTTGCCACGGCGCCTCGCCCGTCGCATCCTCGGGGCGTGCCGCTCTTCGTCTTCGGCTACGGATCGCTGCTCTTTCGTCCAGGTTTCCCCTACGAAGACCGCCTCCTGGCGACCGTGCGCGGGTTCGCGCGGCGGCTCGATCAGGGCTCGCCCGATCACCGCGGCACGCCCGAACGGCTCGGCCGCGTGGCCACGCTGGCGCGCGCCCCCGGGGCCGCGTGCGTCGGCGCCGTCTACCGCGTGGCGGACGCGGACGCGGACGCGGTGCTCGCCGCGATCGACCTGCGGGAGCAAGGTGGCTACGAGCGGATTCGGGTGGTCGCCGAGACGGCGGGCGGCGGATCCGTCGACGCGGTGACGTGGGTCGCTTCGCCCGGCAACGCGTACCACCTCGGCCCCGCGCCGATCGCGGAGATGGTTGCGCAGATCCGCGCCGCGGTCGGGCCGAGCGGGCCGAACCGCGACTACGTGATCGCCCTCGACGCGACCCTGCGCGGTCTCGGCATCGAGGACCCGCACGTCGCGGAGGTCGCTCGGGAGCTGTGACGGATCGGGAGACCTCGGTCGCGTCTTCGTCGGATCGCGCCCGGGTGTGCTAGCGGTGGTGCGCAATGGACGCGCAGCGCCACCGCGACGACCGGCCTCGCGCCGTCCGCCTCGCGCTCGTCCTCTGCGCGGCCTCGATCGGCGTCGGCTGCGGCAAGGGGGAGCCCGCCTCGGTCGGCGCCGCGGACGCGAGCGCCCCCGCCGCGGTCGGTCCGGCGTCCGCGTCGGCCGCGCGCGTCGCCGCCCTGCGGCTCGCCGAGCATCGGCGCTCGGCCGGCGAGGTGACGGCCGACGACCAGCAGAGCCGGGACGTCGAGGTGCGGCGGGCAGCGGCGCGTGCCCTCTCGCGCATCGGCGGCGAGGCGTCGCGCGCGGGGCTCGTGCGCGCGCTCGCCGACGAGGACGCGGCCGTGATCGCGCTCGGTGCGTTCGGGATCGGCGCGATCTGCAAGGCGCACGAGAAGGACTCCGTCGCGGCGCTCGTGGCGCGGGCGCTCTCGCTCGACGCGGCCGATCCCGCCCCTGCGGCGATCGATCCGGTCCTGGCGATCGCGCGCGCGATCGGCCGCTGCAGCGCGGCGGAGTCCGAGCCGACGCTCGTCGCGTGGCTCGCGGGGCCGCGTCGCCAGGCCGTGGCGGCCGCGTGGGGGCTCGGCGACTTCGCGGCGTCGGGCAAGCGCCTGCGGGAGGAGACGCTCGTCGCGCTCTTCGCCCTGGCTGCCGGGAGCGCCGCTGCGCCGCCGCTGCCCGAGGCCCTCTTCGCGGTCGGTCGCCTCGATCACGTGCCGCCCTCGGTCCACGCGCGCCTGCGCGAGGTCGCGACGGCGCGCCTCGCGACGCCCGGGGATGCCCGCGTGTTCGCGGTCCGCGCGCTCGGGCGTGGCGGGGTCGAGGCCGCCCCGGAGCTCGCGCGCGTGCTCGGCGCGGCGTCGGACTTCAGCTCGTCGGAGAGGTCGGAGGCCGCGCGCGCGCTCAAGCGCCTCGGGCCCGAGGGGCAGCGCGCGCTCGCCGACGCGATCCCCGCGCTCGCGCCGCCGTCCGATCCGGTGGCGCTCACCGGGCTCGTCGGTGACGGCCTCGCGCCGCTGCTCGTGGCGCTCGACGCGCTCGAGGCGCCTGGCAAGGCGCGCAAGGCGCTCCGCGATCTCGCCGCGCTGCCGCTGCCACCGGGGGCGCCCGCGTCGATCGCGCGCCGGATCGCCTGGATCCGCTGCTCGGCCGCGAAGGTGGTCGTCGGCGCAGAGCACGCCGACGTGCTCCTCGCGAGGTGCGATCCCACGGCGGCGGCCGCCGGCGACGCGGCGGACGCGGGCGCGCAGGCGCGCGGGCCGCGCGCGGGATCGATCGGCGCGCGCGCGCTCGTGGCCGTGATCGACCGCGCCGAGATCCGCGGGCCGAGGCGGCGGGCGTGGCTCGCGATCGCCCGTGGTGACGACGTGCGCGCGCGGGAGGCTGCGATCGAGCTGCTCGAGTCGCACGCCGAGATCGACGGCGCCCCGGCCGTGCTCGCCGAGGCGCTCGCGTCGGGCGTACCCGGCGTCGTCGCGACGGCGGCCGACGTGATCGCCAAGCAGCCGCAGCGCGCGAGCGACGACCCGGCCGCCAAGAAGCCGAAGAAGGCGCGCCGTCGCAAGGCGTCGAAGGATGCGCCCGTCGAGGCCGTGCCGGGCGCGTCGCCCGCGGTCGTGAAGGCGCTGCTCGCGGCGATCGGCGACGCGGCGGGCGAGGACGATCCGGAGGTGCTCGCGTCGGTCGAGGACGCGGTCGCCGCGCTCGCGCTGAAGGAGGCGACCCCGCGGCTCGAGGAGCTGTGCAAGTCGTCGTGGCCCGCGCTGCGCGAGCACGCCCAGAGGGCGCTCGCGCTCCTTTCGGGCGGCCAGCCGACGTGCGACCCGCCCGTCGGCGGAGGCGAGGCCCCGCCCGAGCTCGCGGCGATCGTCGTCGGCCCGCAGCGGCTCACGTTCGACACCGACGTCGGCGCGCTCTCGGTGACGCTCGATCCCGCGGTCGCGCCCGTCGCGGTCACGCGCGTCGTCGGCCTCGCGCGCGCTGGCTTCTACGACGGCCTCGTCGTGCACCGCGTGGTGCCGGGCTTCGTCTCGCAGCTCGGCGCGCCGCGCGGCGACGGCTATGGCGGGCCGCCGGGCAAGCGCCCGCTGCGCTGCGAGACGTCGCCGCTGGGCTTTGGTCCGTTGCGGGTCGGCGTCGCGCTCTCGGGCCGCGACACGGGCTCGAGCCAGATCTTCGTCACGCACGCGGCCGCGCCGCACCTCGACGGGCAGTACGCATGGCTCGGGACGGCCGAGGGGCCGTGGGCCGCGCTCGTCGACGGGGACGTGATCCGCAAGGTCGCCGTCACCGACGCGAAGTAGCTCGGACTCGTTCGCGGAGGGATCGCCGGCCGCCCGCGCTACTTCTTCGGCTTCTTGCCGGGGCCCTTGGGGGCGGGGGGCGCGGCCTTGCCGGTGCTGGCTGGCGCGGAGGCGGCCTCCTTCGTCGGCTCCGGCGCCGCGAGCGCCTTCTGCAGCGCGTCGAGCCCGCCCTTCTCGGTCAGGCCTTGGTTGAGCCCGAGGATGGCCGACTCGACGAGCTGGGCCATCCCGGCCTCGAACGTCGGGTACGACTCGGAGCTCTTGCCCTCGCCGGCGAAGCTGAAGGCGTAGTCGGCCGCCTCGCTCGGGCGCAGGCCGAGGCCCCAGGTCATCTCGATGATCGTGTACGTGAGGCCGCCCGCGGGGACGGCGTGCAGCTGTACCCGGTCGACCTTCACGTCGCCGACGACGTGCGGCTCGCTCGGCATCGGCGCGCCGGCGGCGACGACCTCGACCTTGTCGAAGTAGCTCGCGAGCGCGTCGCGGAGGTCCCGGCTCGCGAAGCGCCGGAACTCCAGGAGCTGAAAGCGCTCGCCTCCCTGCGGGTCGAACGACGTCGACTCGTGGAGCGAGATCGCGTCCGGCACCCGCGCCGGGTCGACGACGAGCACGAGCGTCCGCGGGATCTTCCGCGCGACGAGCAGGCTCGCCGGCTTCGCCTGCACGTCCGCCATGGTGTAGGTCGGCCGGTAGTGAGATCCGAAGCAGCCCGCGACCGCGATCGCGATCGCGCCGCCGACGACGAGCCGGCCAAGATCCCCGAGACGAGCGGTACCCGAACGACGACGCATGTGGAGCCTCCGAGGTGCGGCGACGCTCTTACGCGGATCGGCGGGCCCGTTCAACCGGGCGCGGAAGGGCGCGTGGCCCTGGATGCACCGGCTCGAAAGCCTCGCCGGCGCCTGCGTGCTCGCTTGCCCGCCCGGTCTGGCCGATTGCGACGGCGCGTGCACGAACCTGAAGACCGACAGCGGCAACTGCGGCGCCTGCGGGAACCTCTGCGTCGCCGGGCAGATCTGCTCGGCCGGGACGTGCGCGCTGACGTGCCAGGCGGGCCTCGCCGAGTGCAGCGCGACCTGCGTGAACCTGTCGACCGACCTCGCGAACTGCGGCGCGTGCGGCGTCGCGTGCCCCGCGGGCAACGTCTGCTCGGCCGGCGCGTGCGCGCTCTCGTGCCAGGTCGGCCTCACGAACTGCTCGGGCCTCTGCGCGAACCTGAAGGTCGACACGGACAACTGCGGCGCGTGCGGCAAGGTGTGCGGCGCCGGCGAGGTCTGCGCGAACGGGGCGTGCTCGCTATCGTGCCAGCAGGGCCTGGCGAACGGCGGCGGCCTCTGCGCGAACGTCGCGACCGACGACGCGAACTGCGGCGCGTGCGGCGTCGCCTGCGGCGCTGGCAAGATCTGCTCGAACGGAGCCTGCGTGCTCACCTGCCAGCAGGGGCTCGACAACTGCGCCGGCCTCTGCGTCAACGAGCAGACCGATCTCGCGAACTGCGGCGCTTGCTCGGCCCCGTGCGCGCCGGGCGAGCTTTGCGCGGCCGGGAAATGCCTGCTCTCGTGCCAGCAGGGGCTGTCCGCGTGCGGCGGGCTCTGCGTGAATCTCCAGACCGACAACGCGAGCTGCGGGGCCTGCGGCAACGCGTGCGGCGCGGGGCAGCTCTGCTCCGCCGGCAAGTGCAGCCTCTCCTGCCAGCCGAGCCAGCAGGTCTGCTCCGGCACGTGCGTCGATCCGCAGAGCGACCCGCAGAACTGCGGCGGTTGCGGCGCGGCGTGCGGCGCCGGCCAGGTTTGCGGCGCCGGCAAGTGCCAGCTCTCCTGCGGCGGCGGCACCACGCAGTGCGGCGCGGCCTGCGTGACCACGCAGACCGACCCGCAGCATTGCGGCGACTGCGTGACCGCGTGCGCGGGCGGCCAGGTCTGCGTCGCGGGGACTTGCACGGGCACCGTCTGCAAGGCGGGCGTGGTCGAGCTCTGCTACGACGGCGCGGCGGGCACGCTCGGCGTCGGCCTGTGCAAGGCCGGCCAGAAGACCTGCAACGCGCTCGGCACGGGCTATGGCGCCTGCGTCGGCGAGGTCGTCCCGAAGGCCGCGGAGGAGTGCGCGACGCCCGGCGACGACAACTGCAACGGGCAGTCGAACGAGGGCTGCGGCCCCGTCACGTACGCCTTCGCGCAGGTGCCGGACTGCGGCACGTACTGCTACTTCGACGAGGCGCACAACATCGCCATGAACGGCCCGAACCAGGGCGCGAACAACGCGGGAGTTGGCACGTTCGCCCTGGGCCAGCTGCTCGACGGCAAGAAGGGGCAGGACAACTGGACCCTCGACCTCGGGACCGGCAACGCGAAGGAGTGGGTCGGCTGGGTCTCGGAGAACGTCGACGTCACCTTCCAGTTCCCTGCCGCGCGCACGTTCTCGAAGGTCACGATTGGCATGAACAACTGGGACCCGCCGGACGTCTCGCAGGCCAAGGAGATCCGCGTCTCGTTCAGCGGGGACAACGTGACCTACGGCGCGCCCGTGGTGTTCAAGCTCGCCGATGGCACGCTCCCGACGATCCCGAACGGCAAGCGCGCCGATCTCGTCCTCTCCGTCGGCATGCAGACCGGCAAGTACGTCCGCGTCACGATGATCTTCTCACCGTCGTGGACGTTCCTCGACGAGGTCGCCTTCGAGTGAAGGCGGCCTGAGCCGCGGCGGACCCCTCATCCGGTCGAGGGGTCTCGGCGGCTCTCACGCGGTCGCCGCCTCCGGGGCGCGACCGCGGATCTCGGGCAATCGCGCCGGCGCCTACGCCCCGACGTCGTAGGCGCGCGCGAAGCCGTCGTCGAGGTCGCGGATCGTCACGCGCACCATGCCGAGCGGCGTGATCGCGTACTCCTCCTCGATGAGCGGGCCCTCGTGGCCGAGGTGCGCGACCGGGATGCCGCGCAGGTCGCCCGCGCCGCGGAGCCTGCGGTCGTACGGGAACAGGACGTCGGCGTACGCCGTGAGGTCGCCGAGGGGCACGCCGCCCGGGTCGAGCGCCGCGCACTCGACGAAGCGGTAGCGGCCGAGGTTGTGGACCGGCCGGTACCTGCGCCGGTGCACGACCGAGTCCTCGCCGCGCGAGGGCACGCGGACGTCGCGCGAGAAGATCGGATCGAAGACGACGTCCCGGCCGCCGTCGGTCTCGCGGAAGACGCCGAAGTGGCGCGACAGGCGATCCGAGAGCGAGAAGCCGGCCTCGTCGTCGCCGGCGATGGCGAGGCCCATCGCGATCGCGGCCGAAGGGTAGGGGGATCGGTGCACGCGGCGCCCGAAGAGCTCGCGCAGCACGCGGCCGACGACCGGCAGCGCGCTCGCGCCGCCGACGACGTACAGGCCCGCGAGCTCGGCGACCGGGTCGTGGCTGCGCTGCTCGAGGCGCGCCATCACGGGCGCCATCGCGTCGATCGTGCGCGCGACGAGCGGCACGCAGCGGTCGTAGTAGTCCGCGACGGAGACGGTGACCTCCGGCTGCGGCGCGAGATCGCCGAGGCAGGACTCGAGGTCGATGACCACGCGGCGCGAGCTCGGGTTCAGGCGCTCTTTCGCCTCGCGGCACTGATCGGCCAGCGCGGCGAGGGCCTTCGGCGGCAGGCGCGCGTCGACCTTCGCGGTCTCGAGCACCAGGCTCGCGAGCACGGCGTCGAAGTCGTCGCCGCCGAGGCGGCTCGACCCCGAGGTGACGACCGCCTCGTGCGCGCGGTCGCTCATGTGCACGAGCGAGGCGTCGAACGTGCCGCCGCCGAGGTCGTACACCACGATGTGCTCGCGCTTCGCCGTGATCGTGTTGCGGTAGCGGTGGCTGTACTCGAAGCCGGCGGCGGAAGGCTCGTTCAGCAGGCCGCGGATCTCGAAGCCGGCGCGGCGGAATGCGTCGATCGTCAGGAAGCGCTGCGTGCCGTGCGCGTTGGCAGGGGTCGCCACGACCGCCGAGAGGACGTCGTCGCCGGCGTCGCGCGGCAGGTTCGATCGCGTGAGGATGGCGTCGCGCAGCGAGCCGAGGAAGCGCGCGATGAGCTCGCTGCCCTGGACGGTGGTGTCGCCGATCTCGACGTCGAAGTCCGGCGATGATCGGCCCCCGGAGAGCAGGCGCTTGAACGATCGCAGGACCGTCCAGCCCGGATCGCCGGCGACGGCGAGCGCGTCGAAGCCGAAGCGCAGCGCGCCCTCGCGCTCCGCGACGACGGAGGGGTACCAGTCGATCGGGTTGCCGCTCTCGTCCTCGAACGTCACGACCGGGTAGTTGCCGCGATCGCAGCACGCGACCACCGTGCGCGTGGTCCCGAAATCGACGCCGATCCGCATGGTGCGGCGGAAGCTACCACGCCGGCGCGAGACGGCCTCCTTGTCGGCGCTCGGCTGGCCGGGGCCCGGCGGTGCTATGCGATCGGCGATGGCACCCTGGTCCTCGCGCTCCGTCGTCCTCGCGCTCTCGCTGACTGCGCCCGCGTGCGCCGCCGAAATGGGGCTGAACACGCCGCCCCCCGCGCCGCCGGCGGCTCCGTCGGCGGCGGCGGTCGCTTCGGCCGCGCCCGCCGCGCCCGC
>CAIVJW010000399.1 GCA_903906315.1 uncultured delta proteobacterium
GACGCAGGCCTCGCGGAGGAACGCCAGCATGTTCCTCTCCTGTCGGCGCAGTGTGGCATGGGTCGTCAGGATGCGCTCGATGAAGCGGCTGCCTGCCTCCGAGTGCGTTCCGTAGGTGATCTTGCGCAGGATCACTCCATGTCGGACCACTTGCTCGGCGGCGTTGTTCGTTGGCTCGACGCCCTCGACCCGCACGAAGGTCCAGAGCGCGTCGGCGTGCTTGAGCAGGTTCGCGCACGTCTTGGCGGTCTTCGGGTGATCGCTGAGCGTGCCAAGGCGTAGACCCGCCTCGAACCGCTTGCGCAGCGGTCGCATGTACACCTGGAACGACCGGCGGCTCAACGTGCCATAGCCCACACGGTGCCACCAGTGGAACATCCGGTGTGCGCGTTCACGGCCCTCGGTTCGATCGCCGTCCACTGGCTGGCTCGCAGAGCCGTGGAGCAGACGGACAGGGATCGAGAGCAGCGCCAAGGACGCCAAGGACGCCAAGGGAAGACTGGGGGTGTCGTGCCGCAAGCTTGGCCGTCCACGCAGGGCGCATCCGCCGGCCGGCCTCCGGCCCCGCAGGGCCCCGTTCTTCTGGCGTCCTCGGCGTCCTCGGCGTCCGCCTCGGTCCGCACCGCGACTCGTGAACGCGTACGATCCGTGACCGGTCGTCGCGCGAGGCGTGGCAGCGGGCCGCGAGCGGCTGCCCGCTAGCCGCCCTGCTACGCTGGCCGCCATGGCGACCCGCCCGCCGATATCCGGGCCCGCAACCACCTAGGCCGCGGGCTCGGTCGCGGCCGCGTCGCCCGTGGGGCGCGTGGCCACCACGAGCACGTTGGCGAACGGCGTCTTGCCCCACGCGGGCGTGAGGCGGCACGCGAAGCCGAGGCCCTCGAGCAGCCCCACGACCTCGCGCGCCGGACGGAACTGCACGCGCTCGCCCCGGTTGAAGCGCACCGCGGTGAAGACGCGCTCCTCGATCAGCGTCGCGGCCGACCGCCACCCGCGCTCGGTGTCGGCCTCGCGCACGACCAGGCGCCCGCCCGGCCGAACGGCCGCCGCCGCGCGGGCGAGGATCGCGTCCTGCTCGGCGATCGTGAAGTAGTGGAGGAGATCGATGAGCAGCACCGTGTCCGCGTCGCCCTCGACGCCCGTGCGCGCGTCGGCGCACGCGAAGCTCGCGTCGAGCGCCGGCATGCCCTCGTGCGCGCCGGCGGCCTTGACGCCGTCGGCGACCTTCGTCTCGTCCCAGTCGACGCCGCGCGCCCCGGTGGCCCGTCCGAGCTCGAGCAGCAGGATGGGCAGCTGGCCGGCGCCGGTGCCGATGTCGAGGACCTCGCCGAGCACGCCGTCCGCGTCGCCCCGGACGTCGGCGATCATGCGCGCGACCGGGTCGCCGAGGAGCTTGGTGCGGACGTAGTGGAAGCGCGTGCGCTGCGCGGGCGTCGACCCCTCCATGCCGAGCGGCACGTAGCGCGTGGCGACCCGCTCGACGGCGTGGATCCACGGGGGCGCGTCGTCGGGGAGCCGGTAGGGCTCGACGCGCCGTCCGCTCGACGGCCAGAGCGCGCGCTTGCCCGTCACACCGGCCCACGTCGACACGCCGCCCAACGCCGCGAGCGCGAGCCCGACGACCGGCGCGCCGAGGAACATGTAGCCCGCGAAGCTCGACCACGCGCCGGCCTGCGTGACGGCCTCGTCGAGCCGCAGCGGCGCGCCCGTGCGCACCCACGCGCCGACCTGCACCTCGGCCGTGAGCAGCGCGGGGGCGAAGAACGGGTTCGACACGTTCGAGGCGACCCAGGCGATCGCCGCGTCGAGGCGGAAGTAGAGGCAGAGGACCAGCACGAGCGGCGTGTGGCAGCCGAAGATCGGCTGCGATCCGATGAACAGGCCGAGCGCCACCGCCGCCGCGCCGCGCCCGGGCGACATCGCGTCGCCTCGCATCTCGCGCCAGACGCGCCGGACCTCCTCGCGGAACAGGGAGAACTTCGCCAAGGTCAGGCCTGATCGCCCCGGTCGCGCAGGATCACGGCGAGCCGGTCGCGCTCGTCGGCGATCCCGTCGGTGCGCGCGAGGCCGTGCCGGAGCGTGCGATCGGCCCGGTCGCGATCGCGCCGGTCGTCGGGCTCGCCGCCGCGGAGCCGCTTCGGGCGCTCGTTCATGCGGGGCACTCTACACGACCGGGCACGCGCACGCTCCGAGGCGCCGGGGCGCGTGGGCGTGCGCGCCGCGCCTCGTTCGCGGCTCGCGGCCGGCGCGATCGCGTCGGCGGGCGCCGCGTGGCGAGCGCTCGCGTGGCGGGCCGGGTCCGCGGCGCCGCCCCCCCGGTCCGCGCCGGGCGCCGGCGCGGGTGGTGTGGCGCAACGCCGCGCCGATCAGGGCGCGGTTGCCGCCTCGTGGTCCGCTTGGTACTCCGTCGAGGTCCCCGTGGAAGCCGCGCCCCCGACCGTCCCGACCCCTTTGCCCGAGGGAGCGACCCGCGAGGTCGACCGCGCCGCGGAGCCGGCCGGTGATCGCGGCGGTCGCGAGCCCTCCGTCCCGCCGCCGGCGGTGGCGCCCGCGGTGGCGCCCGTCGCCGAGGGCGGCGCCCGGGCCGAAGCGCGCGAGGCCCCGGCCGCGCGGCGCGAGGACGCCGACCGCGCGCCCGCGAGCGACGAC
>CAIVJW010000400.1 GCA_903906315.1 uncultured delta proteobacterium
CACGAAGGCTCAGGGAAGCAAGCCCCTGGGCCTTCTGCTTTTGCGGTCGAGGCGATCACCTACGAGATGCCGGCGCCTGCGGCCACTTCTCGGCGGATGCCTCGAGGGGCAGATTTCTACGGATCGCGGCGATCGACAACATCCTTCCGACCAAAGAAGGCCCGGCCGTTCGATATCGTCACCACCGACGGCAGGCGGGAGCTCGAACCATCCCGCAGGGACCATCCGATGGGGTACGCGCGCTCGCCTCCTGCGCCTGCGTAATCGCGGACGACCACCTTCGTCGCGCTCGTCCCGTAGTCGATCCCGAGGTGCAAGAACATCAGACGCTTTCTCCTACCTCCAGGTAACCCACGGCGACGTCCTGGCGCTCGGGTTCTTCCCACCCCTGATGTGCTGGCCTGGCGTCGTACGCTTCGAGGCGCTCCCGGGCCTTCTGGACCTTCTTCTCCTGCATGCGGACCGCGAAGGTTCCGGCCTGTTCGCGGAGATACTTGGCGAGCAGCACCTCGGCTCGGTCGAGTGCGGCCTGAAAGCCAGCGCGCTGTCGACCGTGGCGAGCCGCGGTCCGAAGCGTGTGAAGTTCGCGCTCTCGCCGAGCCTGCGTGGCGCTGACGAGGTCGAGGTGTGACCTGATCCCTTCGATGGCGCCCTCGAGCTCCGCCGGCGCAGGCTCGCCACTCCAGGGCAATCGGAGGTTCCCTCCCTGCTCAAGGAGCTCCCCCACGAGTCGCGGGAAGTCGGTCGTATCGAGGTCGACCGCACCGCTCGAGCCGACGGCCGTGACCGCGCCGATCATCCGAAGCGCGCCGTGCGACGCCCGCGAGCCGAAGTACGAGACTGCAACGAGATACCGGCCCGGCGGGAGCACGGTGCTCTCGCGACGCTGCAGAGCGAACGCGTGGTGCACCTCGCTCGACGCCAGGGCCGCCCAGCGAACCAGGGGGTGCGCGGCATGAACCAGCGTCACGGCCGGGTGGCGATAGGCGGCTTCTCGAGAGAAGGTAAGCTTGATGGAGTCGTTGCGCGCCCAGCGCATGAACTGCGTGTCTCGGTCGCTCTCGCCGTGACCTCCGTCCAATGGCTTCGTCGCCAGAGCCGCGCCGAGGTCGACCGTCACCGGCTGCTTCAGGGCCATCTCGGGGATCACGAGCCCGGGAACGGCGCGATGGAGCGCGTGGTTGACGAAGGCGAGAAGATGCTTTTCGGTCGGGATCTGGTGCTCTCCTGTTGCGGCGCGAATCTCGTCCACGAGCGCCTGGTCGGCCGCCAGGAGCTCCCCCGCGCGCGCGTCGAGCTCGGCCGCGGCCCTCCGCTGGTTCTCGAATGCCTGCCCCGCCAGCTCGAGCTGAGCTTCGAGCTCCTCTTCTGAGAGCGTTCCGAGAAGCGCGCGCTGGGTGAGTTTGGGCACCGACTCGACACCGCCCAGCAAAGCCTCCATCTCCCCAATGCACGCCTCAAACAGCTGCACGCGCTGGAACAAGCGCGCGAGGATGCGCTCCTCGATGGACCCCTCGACCACCAGGTTGGCGATGACCAGCACGCTCGCGGCTTGCCCGATGCGATCGATGCGGCCTACGCGCTGCTCGACCAGCATCGGGTTCCAGGGCAGATCGTAGTTGAATACCACCGAGGCCATCTGGAGATCGACGCCCTCGGCGCTCACGTCCGACGTGACGAGTACCAGTGGCCCTTGGTCTTCTCGGAACGCATCGATCCTCGACTCGCGCTCGTCGACCGGGACACCACCGTGGACGCTCGCGCACACGATGGAACGCCTTTCGAGTTGCTGGTGCAGGTACTCGACGGTGCCACGGAAGTAGCTGAACACGAGGACCTTGCGCAGACGGCGCGGAGCCTCCGCGTCCTCTCTCCACAGCTCTCGCAGCCCGGTGACGAGCGCGTCGAGCTTGGAGTCGGTTGCCCCGAGGCGCTCGAAGAGCGCGCTGGCCCGTCCGACCGCCGCGCGCAGCGCGCCCTCGAGGTCGCCGAGCTTCGGGACCGCCTGCACGGCCTCGTCGGACTCGTCGTCCTCGCCGGGAGCGTCCTCGACGCCTCGGATGGCTCCGCGCACCTCGTCTCGGAAGTGGCGCATGGCGGCGGGGATGCAGCTCGCCACGGCGCGATAGACCATGATCTTCGACTGGTCGGCGCCGAAGCCGCCACCAGCCGCCGCCCTGCAAGCGGCGACGATCGTCTCGTAGATCTCCTTCTCGACTCCGGCGAGCTCGACCCTAATCCACTGCGCGTGCCGCCTCGCGGTGTTCGGGATGGCCTCCACCTTGCGGGTACGCGTGAAGAAGTGGCTCAAGGGGCTGAGCGCGCCGAGGGTTGCCTGCATCTCGGCAAGCGCCTGGCGGGTCAGCGGGCCCCCGGCGAGGAGTGTCCGCACGTCGGCCACCACGGGAGCGGCCGCGAAGGCTCGCCCGCTGGCCGAAGCCAGGAAGCGGTCGAGCTCGTCGAGCGCGCGCCCTCGGTCGGAGTCGCTCTCCACCGCGCCGCGCATCGCCTGGAGCGCCGCGAGCAGCGCCTGGTTGTCGGACATCTGGTCGCCGAAGACGCGCTGATCGTCGAACTCGTCGGGGAGCAGCAGGCGAGCGAGATGATACAGGTCGGCGAGCCCGGTCTGGATCGGCGTCGCCGTCAGCATGACCACTGTCTCTGCCCGTTCGCACAGGAGCGCACCTGTGCGATGCTGCAGCGTCGTCGGCGACCGGAGCCGATGGGCCTCGTCGAAGACGAGGAGGTCGAGCGACAGGCCCGACTCCTTCAGGACTTCGAGGCACCCCCGCGCCGTCTCGTAGGAGACGATCCACCGAAAGTGGCTCGGTGCGCGCGCGGGGTCCTGCAAGACGCGGAGACCGGCGGCGCGGACCGCCTCGAACTTCTGCCCGAAGCGCTCCTCGAGCTCGGACTTCCACTTTGTCCGGAGGCGCGCGGGCGCGACGATGAGGACGCAGTCCAGCTGGCGGCCGGCCTCGAGCTCGGTGAGGATGTACCCAGCCTCGATCGTCTTGCCGAGGCCGACGTCGTCGCCGATGAGGATGCGCCCGCGGTTGGACTCCAGGAGCTTGAGCAACGGCTTGAACTGGTGCGGGTAGAACTGCGTGCGCGCCGACGAGAACGATTTCGCGATCCGGCTTGGGTGCAGCTCCTTTATGACGGTCGATGATTCCGCCGCAGATCACGACTTCACGAGGCGAAGGCGCGGCCTCGGGATCGGGTCCGGTGGCGCAGCTCCGGCATAGGCGGAGAGGTGGTTCCGTTCGTGCTCGCGCGCCAG
>CAIVJW010000401.1 GCA_903906315.1 uncultured delta proteobacterium
CTGCGCGGTGCCGGGCGCGGGCGGATCGCGCGGCGCGGGCGACGCCGGGATCGCGATCGCGGGCCTGGCGATCGCGATCGCCGGCGCGCGGCGGCGCGGTCGCAGCGCGTGAGGATGCTTCGACGTGGCCCTTCTTTCGTGAGGATCGACATGAACGCTCGCCCCCTCCGCATCCTCGGCTTCGGCTTGGGCTCGCTCGTGCTCACCGCGGCCGGAAGCGCGGGCGCGCAGACCAAGCTCTGGACGTCGAACGCAGACTTCGACGGCGGCGCGTCGAGCAACGTGCAGCACAAGCCGGTGAACACGATCGTCCTCGGCCCGACGCCGGTATCGAAGCAGAAGATCGTCTGGGCCGACAACTACCGCGACGGCTACGTCGTGCGGCTCGACGCCGCGACTGGCAAGCAGACCAGCCGCTTCGACTCCGTGCTCGCGGCCATCAACGGCCAGCCGACCGGAGCGCGCCCGGCGAACGAGTATTGCGACTGGGCGACCACGGGCAACTGCCCGGGTCGCATCACGACGGACGCGAACGGCGACGTGTGGATCGTCAACCGCGCGTTCGGCAACCAGGGGACGATGTCGAAGTTCTCGGGCAACATCGACCACTGCATCGATCGCAACGGAAACGGCACGATCCAGACTTCGTACGACAAGAACGGCGACGGCGTCATCGACGTCAACCCCGCGGCGGGCGAGTACTTCGGTCAGAACGACGAGTGCATCATCACGACGATCAAGGTCGGCGTGACGAACACGTACCCGCGCGCCGTCGCGGTCGACAAGCGCGGCAAGATCTGGGCGTGCACGTACGGCGACGGCATGTGTTACCGCTACAATCCGAACGACCCGGTCGCGCTCGAGGCATCGGTGAAGGTAGGCGGCAACCCGTACTCCGCGGCGACCGGCGGCGACTACCTGTACGTCCAGGCGGGCGGCACCACCAAGCGCGTGCACATCCAGACGCTGGCCATCGACTCGGTCACTTGTGGCGGGAGCTACGGGATCGTCGGTGACCCCAGCGGCAACGCCGCGTACGTCGGCAACACGGGTATCGGCGGCATGTGGCGCGCGGACTTCGTCACCAAGACGTGCATCACCTATGGCTCCGTCGGGTCCGAGAGCACGGCGACGACGCTCGACCTGGACGGCAACGTCTGGGTCGCGAACTACGTCATCCACACGGTCACGAAGATGACGCCTTCCGGCACGGTGCTCGGCACGTATCCGGCGGGTGGCACGAGCCCGCACGGCCTTTCGGTCGATTTTCAGGGCAACGTATGGGTCGTCCTCCACGGCCCCGCCGCGTTGTCGAAGCTGAACTCCCAGACGGGCGCGCTGCTCGGCACCTACTCGATCGGTGGCCCCGGCGTCGCCAACGCGGACCCGTACCTCTACAGCGACTTCACGGGCGTGCAGCTCGATCGGCAGGCGCCGTACACGTACGTCGGGAGCTGGGAGGGGACGTTCGACGGCGGCGTCCCGGCCGTGCCGTGGTCGAAGTTGAAGTGGAACGGCGAGCCGCAGGGCGCCGTGCCGGCCGAGACGACGCTGGTCGTGTCGGTGCGCGCGGCCGACAGCCTGGCCGCGATC
>CAIVJW010000402.1 GCA_903906315.1 uncultured delta proteobacterium
CCCTCCGCCGCGCTGCCATGCGCCGCTCCGACCCGTCAATCGATAGTGAACGACTTCGACACGGCCACCGGAGCGCCGTCGAAGGGTGGGATGTGCGCGCCGCGGAACGCCGCTGCGACGCATGCGCCAACCGACGTGCCTGCTTGACGGAGCGGCGGTAGCCGAGACCGTGAGCATTCAGCGGGCTTGGGTATCCCGCAGGCACCGGGTCAAGGCGCGTTGCTGCAGGCGTCGCGGTGTCCTCATCGTCGTGCAGCGCACCAACCGTGAGCGCGTTCATGGCCTCGGCCGGCGATAGCGCGCGACGGTTCCGCGTATCAGCGGCAACCGATTGCAGGAAGACCGCCGTTAGGGCTTGCGGCGCGAGCGCCTGCAACTCTGACCATGGCGTGCTGGTGTCGACCTCGTGCATGTGGTTGCCCACGGCGACGACGAACAAGACCTCATGGGTCCAAGACAGCCAGTCGAGAAGTCGAGCCAGCGGGCTCAGCGTTCCCGAGAACGGTCTGTCAAGCACGCCAATGGAGAAGTTGATGAGAGCAACCTCTGGTGCCGCAGGAGCCGCGTTGCCGTCAGCTTCGAACAGCCGTCGCACCGCGCGGTGAACGAGATCGACAACGAGGATACCTTCGGGAACGAGCTCGTACGGCTCCTGGCCCGTCCACGCCGGAGGAAACACCGGTCGCATGATGGGCCGCACGTAGAGCGGCTGCGGGATCGGCGAGCGATTGGGATCGTTGAGGTCGCCCCAGATGACGAGCGAGGCCATCGCCGTTCCGTGGGCCCGCGCATCGACGCGGTAGTCTGTCTCGAAGCTGTCGGGATCGTCGACCAGCAGGCGGTTGGCCAAGGCGCTGTGGTTCTGGAGCGGGAGGCCGTCTAGCAGCGCGACTCGCGCCGGGCCCAAAGGCAGCGGACCAGTGTAGGCGGCGGTGGACGGGGCCTTCTCGCCGGGAGCGCGCACAGCCATCTGACCGGAGGCGCGGAAGAACTGGATCTGCTCGCTCTGAACGAGCTGCACCTGGTCTCGAGTCTGCGCGTTGAGGACCTCCCGCACCGCTGCGATCGGAAGCTGCACGGCGAGCCCGTGGTAGTGGATGCCGGACACGACACCTTCGCTGAGCACAGTCCCGCCAAGCTCCTGCACGCGGGTGCGAACCGCCTGGGAGGCTGCCTGCCGTCGTTGCGCGTTCGCACGAAACCACAGTTCGATCTCGCAGTGGACGTGCTCCGCGTTCTGCTGAACGCGCGTCGCCCATTCGGTGAGGACGCCGGTCTCTTCGAGGCGGTCCTTCGCGCTCCACGGGCGAATGTCGCGCAGGAGCGCGAACACGTCCCGCCACTTGGTCAGGCCGTGCTCGAACTTCGCCCCACTCTGGAACCGCTGCCACAACGCTTGGAGCTGACGGAAGGCGTCCTGGTTCGTGAAGACCATGTAGACGCGTCCGGTGTACGCGACGTGTGCGCCCTTCTTGTCGACGAAGAAGTCGTCGTCGGGAGGAATGTCTTGCTCGTCGTACTCAGCGAGGAACTCGAATCCGTCGATCTTGCTGACGGCCTTCAAAAACTCCTCGACCGTCCCTGCGGTCTCGAGCACCAGCACGTCTTCAGGGACGACGCCGGTGGCTGCCGTCTGTAGCTGCACACGTTTCGACTCGAACGTCCTCTCCAGCTCCTGAAGCCGTGGCCCCAAACGCTCCTGCTGGCGCCCAGCGCCGAGCTTCGACGGGCCACCTCCACCACCGCCTTTGTTGGCGCGGGTCGCAGTGGTCGCCTCCGGTAGGAGCAGGAGTGGGCGTTCAGCCATTGGGCTTCCTGGTCGTCTCGGTCTTTGGCTTCACACGCGCGTTCCACTGCTTGAGCCGCTGGCTCACGATGGACCGCACGTCGCCGTCAGGAAGGGCCAGGATGTACCGGCGCTGCACGTCCAGCGCGAAGAGCTCAAGTTCGGCGAAGCTGATCGAGCCGAGAGTCTTCGCCAGGTTCGCGTGTGAATGCCCGAGCGAGAACCCGGCCCGCGCTTCGAACTGCTTGAGCCACTCGACGCGCTGCTCTTTCGTCGGCACAGGCAGCGGCAGCCGCATCTGGAACCGTCGCCACGCCGCGCGGTCGAGGAGTTCGCTGTGGTTCGTCGCGGCCACCACGACGACGTGCGACGGCAACTGGTCTACCTGTAGGAGCAGCGAGCTGACGACGCGCTTGATCTCGCCGGTCTCGTGAACGTCGCCGCGCTCCTTGCCCACGACGTCGAACTCATCGAAGAAGAGCACGCACCGCTCGGTGCGCACTTGGGCAAAGAGCTTCGCCAGCCGCACTGCCGTCTCGCCGAGGTAGCTGCCGATAATGCTCTCGTAGCGCACGACGTAGAGCGGCACCGACAGTTCGAAGGCCAGTGCCTCAGCGAGGGTCGTCTTGCCGTTGCCGGGGGGCCCGCTCAGCAGGACGCGGTGGCGCGGCTCGAGGCCGTGCGACCGAAGCAGATCAGCCCGGTGGTGTTCCTCCACGAGCTCGCTGCAAGCTTCTCGAACGACGGCCGGCAGGACGAGACTCGCCAGATCCCGGCGCGGCCGCACCTCGGCGAAAGCGGTCCGATCGCCGTTCGACTCCGGCAGGATGCGCGCAGGGCGAACCGCACTCCCGTTGATGCGGAGGTGCGCCGCGAGCTGGTCGGCGAGCACGTTGTGCTGCTTCGCGCGCTCCTCAGCGATGAGCGCCTCGAGCGACTTCCGAAACAGCTCCTGGTTCCCTTCTGCTCCAGCCTTGACGATGTCGAGCAACAGATCAGCGCGAGCCATGTTTGGCCTCCTTCCGGGAGGGCAAACGCGACCATCGCCCGACGAACGGGACACGCCTTTCATCCTTGTCGTCCACGCTGTCGTGCGCGCGTGGATGCGAGTCAGTTCTTGGGGTCATGGGTTGCCCCCGCTCACTTCGACCCAACCGATGAGCTTCGCCGCGTAGCTGCCGCCGTCGGGAACGATCTCCCTGTGCTGCAGCTCGCGCTCGAGCATCGGCTCGACCTTCTCGTGGAGCAGACTCTTCCGGGCAGCGGCCGTTGGCGCGCCGTTGAGATGCCCGGGACGCGCGAACAGCCCGGCGCCAAGCCGCTCGAGACGGGCGTTGCGCTTGCCGTCGTCGCTCACACCGAGCGGCAGCACGCACGCGCGATGTTCACCCGAGGGCCCTCGCGTCTCGACCAGCCACCAGGTGAGCACCCCAGGGCCATCGGGGCCCGCAACCGCGACGCCAATACGCTCGGGCGACGCCGCTTGCCAGCGCTTGAGGGCATCCTGAACGAGCGGGTGGTCGAGGCCGAGAAGGTCCAGGTCGGCACGTTCGCGAGCGGCCTCGCGGTTCAGCGTGAACCGACAGACAACCTCGCCGTTCGGTCCCTTCACGACGTACGTGCCGTCGTCCTTGGCTTCGACTCCACGACCATCGGCCGCAAGCGAAGCGCGGAGGAACTCGAGGACGCGATCGAGCCCGGGCTTCACATCCGCGAACGGCTTGTAGTCGTCGAGCGAGAAGCCATCGAGGTCCTGGAACAGCTCGAAGACCACCTTGCGCGCCTCGGAGGCGTTCGAGAGGGCGGCCTCAAGTTCCTCCTTCGTCCGGCGCAGCTCAGGGTCACCAAGGGCTTCCCGATAGAGGCGATCGTACGTCAGCCGCTCCGAGAGCTGACCGAGCACCTGGCCACGCAGATCCTCGGCGACGTTGCCGTGCTCATCCACCTTGCCAAGCGCCTTGGCGATCTCCTTCAGCTTCTCATCGAGCAGAAGGAAGATCTTCCCCTCGATCGTGTCGGAGAGGACAAGGTTGTAGACCTGCGCGGTGTGCCGCTGGCCGTACCGGTGAATGCGCCCGATGCGCTGCTCCATGTCCATCGGGTTCCAGGGCAGGTCAAAGTTGAACAAGATGCGCGCGAACTGGAGGTTGATACCCTCCCGTCCTGCCGCCGTGCAGACGAGTACTCGGGGGCCGTCGCTCTTCCTGAACTTCCGCTCGGCCGCGAGCTTCGCGCCGTGGTCGCCTCCTCGAAGGACCACGACGCCTTGCCCTGGGTAGGCCTTCTCGATCTCGCGCGCGAGCAGGTCCACCGTCCCGAGGTACGTCGCGAAGATGACGACCTTCTCGGTCGAGTCCTGCTCCCACAGCGCCCCAAGCCCGCGGAGCAGCTTGTCGACCTTCGTTTCGCGGTGCTCCGGGAACACACGGAGCAGCTCGCGGATCCGGAGGCGCTCCTCTGGTAGCGCGAGGCTCACCGCCATCATCGCTACTTCTTCGCCGCCAGCAGCGGCGAATTCGCCGGCTCCGGCGTCCGATGCGAGCTCGAGTTCCTCTTCGTTCAGCTTCTTGAGCAGCTTCACGCGAAGGTCAGCGAGAACCGCATCGACCTGCCCGCGACCGATTGGGTCACGCGCGATCTCGTACTCGTCGTGGATGAGTTCCCGCGCTTCATCGAGCAGTCGCTGGCGCGCGTCGATGTCCAGCTCCTGGTCCTTGATGATCGCCTCGTGGAGGGTCAGCATCAGGTTGCGCCTTCGGAGAGTGCGCCGAACGGCGGCGAAGCTCGACGCAGCGATCTTCTGGAAGATCGTCATCACGAAGCCGAGCGCGCGCCCCTGGTTCCCCTGCCGCTGTGCCAGAGCGAACCCGTCCTCGAGGTACTCCTTGAGCGCCGTGTAGAACGTGCGCTCCTCGTCCACCATCGTGAACGACTCGGTGTGGACCCAGCGTCGGGCGAAGAGCGGCGAACCATCGGGGCGGCACGCATCCGCCTTGGTACGCCGGTAGACGACGGAGTTCAGGCGGTGCCTGTTGTCGACCATGTCCTCGGGGCTCTTGAAGAGCGTCGGATTCAAGAGCTGGATGAGCATCCAGAAGCGAAAGTGGTCGCCCTGGTGCGGCGTCGCCGACAGCAGCACAAGGTCGCGAGCGTGCGTCTTGAGCGCCTCCGCGAGCTTGTAGTTCTCCGTCTTGGTGACCTTCTTCCCGTTGCGAAAAGCAGTCAGGTGGTGCGCCTCGTCGAACACCACCAGGTCCCAGGGCGGCGCGTCGAGGAGCCGTTTGATGCGCGCTGGGCGCTTCAGCGTGTCGATGCTGGCGATGAGCCGATCGTGCTTGGCGAAGGCATTGGATTTGCGGTCCGTGACGTCGCCCTCGCTGCCGAAGACTTCAAAGTTGAGTCGGAAGACCTCATTCATCTCGCGATGCCAGTTGTTCACAAGGCCCGCAGGGACGACCATCAGCGCTCGGTTGAGTTCGCCGCGACTGGCCAGCTCCCGCAAAAGCAGCGCGGCCTCGATTGTCTTGCCGAGCCCCACCTCGTCGGCGACCAGGAAGCGTCGGGGCGACGCAGTCGCGATGCGGTGGGTGAGCACGACCTGATGCGGGAGGAGGTCGATCGGCGCTGCAGTCAGCGCGGCAGCACTCTCCATGAGCGGCAGCGCGTGCGCTTCGTACTCGAGCCACGCCTCGCGTCGCCGATCATCGCCCGCGGCCACGGAGCTGATGACCCGCTCCGTCCGAGACAGGAACGGCTGCAGCGCGGTGACCGCCACGAGACGCTCGCCGCCCGCGAAGAAGGCGCGCACGTACCCGTTGCGCTCCGCGTCGACGACAACGCCCTCGCCGTGCTCAGCATGGCTGACGCGCTGCCCGGGGCTGAACGCGAGGGTGTCGCTCATGCGTTCCTCATGAGATCCGTGGATGGTGGAGCCCGACGTAGGCCTCGCCGTCGAAGTCGGGGTCCTTCTCCTCCGAGACGAGGATTCGAGCGACGTCGGCCTCGGCGCCGCCCCAGAGGCATCGCCCCAGAGGCAATCGCACGGCATCGCGCCCCGGCGACGTCTTCCAGAAGTACTCCTCGTCGGCGAGGTCCATTCCGACGCGCGTGCGACCCGAGGCGATCCACATGATGAGCGCCGCTTGCCCCTCGTAGTGCTCCTGAAAGCTGAGGACGGCACCCTTCAAGTCGGTCTCGAGCCAGGCGAGGGCGTCGCTCTCGGACAACGAGTCGAGGCAGCCATCGAGGCCTGCCACCACGAGTGCGTCTCCTTCTGCCCCGGGAAGGTCGTCAGGCCATGCCTTTCGGACCTCGAAGAACTCACGGATCGACAGCACAGCGCTCGGTGCCACGATTTCCGTCAGCACGCGGGGCTCCCACAGGAGCGAGAAGCCGCGACGCATCCAGCCACGCTGACGATGGGTTCTCATGCGGCACCCTGGTCGTCGAAGAAGAGGCTCATCTGCTGGACCTGCTTCTCGTTCTTCGCGCGCCACGACCGTAGAATCGTCTGCGCGCGCGACGCTGCATTGCGCGTCTCGGAGCTTGCGCCACGAGTAGCGAACCACTCCAGCAGCGAGCCCAGTGCAGGATGTGGCTTGAAGTTGTCGTTCGCGAGGGTGTCGGTTGCGTTGATGCCGCTGTTCTCGCAACACGCTCCAATCAAGAAGGCCGCCTGGTCGTAGTCGCTCGTCATGCCGCGGCGGTGTTTCCCCTGCCAGGCACGAGCCACGTCCAGCGGGGCAACCACCTTGTAGACCTTCTTCTCTTCAGCACACCAACCGCGCGCCTCGAAGTCCGACGGCGCAATGCCAGTTCCGCGCAGGAACTTCTGCATCTGGTCCCTGGGCAGCTCCTTGACCCCATCGAAGAGCCGCAGAAACTGCCGCGTAAAGGGCTCAGCCGTGACCGGAGGCGGATCCTTGATTCCCCCCACTTCCTCGTCGAGGAGCTGGTTGATGCCGACCAGCGCTTCGAGAACCGACATCGCTCGGCCATCGTCGATGAGCACTTTGCCGTAATGCCGAGAGAAATACTCCAACGCCTTCCCTCGCCGGATGACTTGTAGATCTGCGTCCGGCAGTCCCTGCTTCTGGTGATGCTCGAGCATGTGCTTCAGGCTGCGGACGTCCTGAAGGACCTGCCGGCGCATCTTCGCCCAGCTTACCGGACTCGGATCTTCGGTGCGCTTTCGGCAGACGTGGACGATGTCGTACTCGATCTTCTGGGAGCCGAACGTGCCTGGCTTCGAACCTTCCCCCTTCGTTTCGTCACTTCGGATGGGCCACGTGGCTTCGAGGTAGAAGCCAGCTTCGAAGAGGCTCTCCAGAACGGATACCCAAGGAGCGTCCTCGCTGTGATGGAAGGTAAAGGCCAGCGTCCCGCCAGGCTTCAGGATGCGGTGCGCCTCCTTCCAACTCGCAGTCAGCAATCGCTCGTAGTACTCGTCCGCATCATCGGGATGGCGTGCCCGGTTCGATACCGCCTCAAGAGACTTCGGCGTGTACTCGGACTCGAACAGCGCGGGGTACTTCGCACGGAGCGGAAGCCGCAGCCAAACGTAGAAGAAGTCGGCGAGTTCCGAGTAGTGAAGGAGTCCTCCAAAGGGCGGGTCCGTGATAACGAGATCTTGGGTGCCAGCATCGAGACCCGTCAGGTCAGTAGCCGAACCGCAGTTCAAGACGACGTTGGAACCAACGCTGTCGCCCGGGAATGCCTTCTGGTTTTTGCCTCCCGTCAACTCACGGAGGTCGCTCGAGATGTCCGAGAGATGGGCGCTGCTCACCACCTCCCAGGGCGCGTCTGCCCATTCTCGCGTTTCGACCAGGGACTGCGAGCAGGAAAGCCAGTTGCCGCGTCCCAGCACCGGGAACACGCAGTTCTCCACCATCGTCGCCTTGGGATGGTAGTTGTTGTTGCTCATGTGAGGCGCGAGGCAGTCTCTGCTGATATCCCAGAAGCAGAACATGTTCTGGTTACGCAGGTACTGCTGGAAAGCCGCGAGTGCGTATTCGCGAGTCTCCCAGGAGTGTCGCGCCCCACCCACCGTGCAAATGCTCTTGAGCAAGAGGGCATTCACGAGCAACTGGCGGGGATTGAACATCGTCCACCAGTGCGTGAATCCATGGTTTGGGATCCCACCATTATTGTGGTGGGTCATGAATCCATACGGGACCTCGCTTCGCGGCCAGTAGTCCGCGAGGTCGCCTTCACTGCGTTCCGCCCATTCAACGTGCGCGGCGGCACTCCGACGCGCTTCGTCGGCGTCTGCCGGAGCGAAGAACCTGCCGTTGTATGCCGACCCGCGCTTGTCGAGTTCAGGTGAATAGCCGTGCACGACATAGGGCGCGACCTGGCCACTCCGTCCGAGCGCTTTTACCGATGAGAGTACGTCTTGGACCTTGCCGCAGGCTCCGCACGCGAAGTGGGCCTTGCGAGGAACCGTGCCCTCGGCCGTTCGGAATGTCACCCCACTCGCAGGACACGTAATCTCGGCGGGAAGCACTCCTCGAACTTCCAGAAATTTGGCATGTCGTGCCCGCGCTTCGTACCACCGGGACGTTGACGCAGGGTCGTCGGTGAAGCTGCCCCCTAGCGGAAGCCCATCTGAATCCCTATCGGCCTCTCCGGCAAGCCACTCCGGGTGGGCCAAGAGAGACAATGCCACCTTCTTCCGCTCGCCCTTGCCGAGGGATGGGAATGCTTCAACAGCCTTGCATGCCGGGCACTCGACCCGTCCGTTCTTGTTCAGCGTTGCGAATCTTCCCTCGTCGGGTGCCATCGCAAGTGGCACATCCGGCGCCATTCGGACCGCCTCCTCTTCGATGTCGAATGCTGTTCCGCAGCTCGGGCATCGGTGAGCCCAGAACTTCACGGACATTTCCTTCACAGCAACGACCGGGGAAGACATCACCGGAGTGCGGTGTCCACATCCGGTTACCTGACACGGCCCATGCTTCGCCCAGAAGATGTAGATGATCTCCGGACCCTCGTACTTGAACGCCTTGCGTTCTGACGGCTTCAGTGCAAGCGGGTCGAAGGACTCGTCCATCAGTTGCCCGTCGGAGATCCGCGTCCACTTGCCGCGTTCTCCGGCTGGACCACGACAGGCATAATACGGCATTACCTGCGGCTTGACTTCCGCCTCGATGTCGGCGAGGAGCGCCTCCACTTCGGCCTTCTTCACCTGCGCGAGTTCCGTCTTCACCACGAACCACGCGACGGGATTGAGATCGTTGCCAAACATCTGCATGCCGAGGCGGCTGCCTTCGACAACGGTCGTGCCGCCCCCCATGAAGATGTCCGCCACCTTGATATTGGCGAAAGACCTCTTCTTCTGGTGATTGGCGTAGTAAACGTCCCATACCGCTTTCGCAGCCTGCGACGTGTCCTCCGGGGCCTTCATGGCAGCGGAAAGCAGCAGTGAGCGGAACACGCTTGAGCGGCGGCGAGCCCACCACTTCGACATCTGGTAGATGGGCTTCCCAGCATTGCCCTCGACTGCCGCAACCTGGTTCACCGGGAGAATCGGGAAGTCGAATTCGAGACAACTCTTCGGTCGCTTCGGATCGCTAAAATCGAGCGCCTCCACCTGGACGGCGCGACCAGCCCCAACAGCGCGCGCGACCTCTTCGGCGACGCGCTGCGGCTTCGTCTTCCCGCCGGAACCGTTGCTTCCTCTGGCCATGGTTATGCTCCCCCGGTGCGCGACAGCTCGATGAACGGAACGGCTACTTCGAGCAGCGAGAGGCCGCCGTGCGTAAGCGTTGGATAGCCGCCCTGACTCTTCCACTTCCGTCGTCCGAGCGAGAACGCCGCGTCGGCGTGGGTGGTCTTCAGGTGCAGGTCGAGCGGCGGCACCCATGTTCCAGGCGCAGGCTGCTCCAGGTCGGCCAGCGCCGCCCAGCGACCGCTCTTGAAGCGGTCCTTGAGGTACTGCGCCTGGGCGGGATCGGCGGTGTCCGGGAAGTGGCCGCTCGCTGCGTACCCATGGTCGGCCGTGATGACGAGCCGCCTGCCGGTTGTGAGGCTGTGCACGAGGGACCAGAACGCGTCGCTGGAGAGCTTCTCCGACGCCTCTCGCGCCAACGCGGCAAGTCCGTGGCCCGGCGCGCTCAGGTCGTGCAGGCGCGCGTCGGGCCAGTGGTGCCAGAGGAGCCAGTCCTGGGATGCGTTGATCTGCGCCGCGCAGTCCTCCCAGGGCACATCGGTCGAATCGGTTGCGGCACCTGACAGGCGACCCTTCGTTGCGCCGCCGTTGTTCTGAAGGGAGCCACGGCTCGCGAACCCAAGGGCTTGTGCGAACGGCGTCGTGTCGGCCGGAAGCTCGGCGCCGGTGGCGCGTGCCTGGTGGACCGTGTAGCCACGCTCGGCCGCACCTTTGATCAGCCACGGCACCTCGCGCAGGGACATGGCGTCGAGCACGAGCACTGCCCGCCCGGAGCCGCGCGCCGCCCACCACGACGCGAGGGCGTCGGCCGTCCGGGGAACGACCGCTTCGTAGGAGCGCCAGAGGTCCCAGCCGGCGGTGGCGAGGAAGAGGTCCGCAGCGCCGATCTCCGCGTCTCGCTTCGTGACCTCAGACGAGGCCTTCTCGACGTGAAGCGGCGCGGAGCAGATGTTCCACGCGTGCTCGAAGAGGCTTCCCCACGCGCTTGTGGGTGCGGAGCTCTGTAGCTGCCGGAGAAGGGCCAGCGGCATCGGCATCACTTCTCCTCCTTGTTCAGGGTGAGCTCGTAGGTGATGCCATCCGGGAGCTTCTTGAGAAGCTCGTTCAGCTGTGCGCCCGTGAGGTTCGCAACCTTCAGCTGGACGTCCTGCACCTGCGTTCCAGTCGTGATGCCCCAGCTCTCCACCTTGCCGAGGAGATTGAGCGCCGACGTCGCGCCTGCGGTGCTCAGCTGACGAACCGTGCTCTGCCCCCCGAAGATGCCACCGCCAGGACCCACCGAGACGGGGGGCTGACCATTCTCGGCGGTCGTCCCCGACCCGTCGCCGCCGCCAACCGGCGGTTGGCCGCCAAGGGGGAGCTGACCCACCGGGACCCCGGTCGGTCCGACCACGACAGGCGGCGCTACGACGACACCTTCGGCATGCGGAACCGCCTGCGGCAGCAGCACGTAGGTTTCGTCGAGGTGCTTGCCGGTGCCGAGTTTGCCGCGCATCCGCTTCCACGCGGTGTCCTCGTCCTCGCCCGCGCGGACCTGCATGTACTCCATGCCGCGGAGGTTGATCGCGATCTCGCCGCGCGCGCAGACCTTGATGAGCTTCTCTTTCATCAACGTCTCGCCGAGCCACGGGATGCAGTCCTCGCCACCTGGGCGCGGCTCCTGAAGCTCGCGGAGCAGCTTGCCGACGGACTCGTTCTGCTGGGCGGCCGCGAGAATGAGCGCGTCGAAGTCCTCCGAGACGAACAGGTTCTTGGCGACGAGGCCATCGATCGTCTCAGGGATCTGCGCGCCCTCAGCCTTGTGGCCCTCGACGTGGAACTTGCACTGCCCAGGGTTCTGAAAGTTCCAGGTGGCGAGGATCGCGAACCGATCGAAGCGACGCTTCAAGATGTCGCGCAGCTCGCGCTCGTACTTCGTGTGAAGCTTCTTGAACTCCGGATTCTGCGTCTTCCACTTGTCGGCCAGCAGTACGGCTCTGGACAGCACCAACAGGTCGCGGTCGTAGAAGAGGTTTTCGCTCCCATCACGGGAGAGCAGGAAGCGAACTGCGTTCCGGCGAGTCTGGAGCCGCTCCTTGAGCCACGCCCCGAGCTTGGCCTCGACCTTGTCGGGCGGCTCCGGAACGATGAGCAGCGGGATGCGCTCGTCCCACTGCGCGGGCAGATCTGCTTCCTCGACGCCATCCCACGGCTCTGCCGTCCAGTTCGCAGCGAGCACAATCACGCGGAACGCCTTCGCGACGCTCTCGGTGCCACCGATGACGTAACGCACCTCGCGAGCGAGTTGGAGCTTGTCGGAGCCGTCGACGAAGAGCTTGTCGTTGCGCGCGTTCGCGATCAGCTTCGCCTGCGGGTTCTCTTCCTCCCGGAAGACCAGGCGCGCGCCGTCCTGGTGGATGTTGAAGCTGTTCTCGACGATGGTGGAAAGCTCAGCCTGGAACGCGTTGTCGTCGATCGGCTTCGACCGCGTGATGTCGACCTGAATCTCGGCGGGCTCGGCGCCCGCATTCTTGATGGCGAGCGAGCGGAGCCACAACGCGCCGACGATGTCGGTGAGGTGAGGGACGTTCTGCTCGGGAGACTTCACCGCGTCGAGCACAGCGCTCAGGTTCCGCTGCGCCTTCTCCCGGAGGTTCGCGTGGTGCTGGTTCGACACGGAGTCGAGAAGCGCAGCGATGCCGCTCTTGTCATCGTCGAGTCGGAAGTCGGCCGCGGTGATGATCGGCGACCCGGCGCTCCGCGACTTGAAGACATCCGCGAGGATGCGGATCAGGTCGCGCGTCTCCTGCGCCTGGGTGGCGACGAGGACCTGATCCTCGAGCAGCGTCATCAGGTGTGGGGCAAACGGCCAAGCTTCGACAAAGTCCTTCCGCACGCGTTCGTGCTCGGCCGGCGCGACGTCGGCCAGGCGAAGGTGCTCTGAGACATGCGCAGCGATAGCCGTTGCGATCTGCGGCTCGGGAACCTGCATCCGGTTGTCGAAGAGCCGGTGGAGCAGGAGGCGCAGACGATCGCGTCGCGCATTCGGGCCCTTGAAGTCGATCTGCCGCGGATTCACGCGGTGGACCTGCTGGTATGCCTCGGTCTCGCCGTTGCGGACAGAGACGACGAGCACGAGCAGCTCGGGGTGTTCCTTGGCGATCTCGGACAGCAGTTGGATGAAGTTGAACGCCCACGTGCGCCAGGGAAACTGCTTGGTGTTCGTGAGCCCGTCGTACCAGGTCTGGAATTCGTCGAAGACGAGCGCGGTTGGCGTGTGCTTGAAGAGCTCGATGAGCAGCTTGTCGCCGGGGATGTCGGTCCGCTTGTCGCCCTGCGCCTCCCACTTGCCCTTCACGTAGCTGCCGTGGGGGTGTCGGTCGAAGACGAGGTCCCAGAGGAACTTGAAATTCTGACGATGGAGACTCTCGCTGATGACGTGCGTCTTCGGTCGCAGCTTGATCTCGCCCAGCTTCGGCTGTCCGAGGCGCAGGCCCCACGCACTCAACCAGTTCGAGGTGACCTCGGGGCTCGTGAAGCCGTGGTAGAGCGCAGCCAGCAAGTGCGACTTGCCCTGTCCGCGCTCGCCGATGAGCACCACGGGCTGCCCGCGGCCGGGACCGATGGCTTCCATCGCTGCGAGCACGTCGGCGGTCGGGTACGTGATGCCGAGGAACTCGGCGGCGCTGACCTGCGTCGCGCCGGTGTTGTTCTCGTTCGCGAGCTCGATTGCCGTCCCCTTGAGGCGGCGGCCCTGGAATTCTTCGCGTAGTGTCAGTCCCAGCATCGTTCGGCTCCGTTCGGCAGATGGCGCAGTCAATTCAGTCGTCCTCGCGGGTTGGCTCTGTTCCGCGCGACTGCTCGGAGATCCATCGCTCAAGGTCCTCGCGACGGAACCGCCATGAATTGCCGACCTTGAACGCCGGGAGCTTTCCCTCCTGAACCAAGCGGTAAAGCGTCCGCTCGGTGATCTTCAGGTAGTCCGCGACCTCACGGATCGTCAGGATGTCCTCGGGCATTGCTCGTCCTCGCGCTGGCATCTGGCCGCGCCCATAATACGGCAAGGCTTTCGCGAGGACAACGCCGTTGGCGAAACTTTCAGGAGTCTTCTGCTCGGAGGCGGACCCACGCCCCCCGCTGCTCCAACCAGCTCCCGGCGTGCGCCACGGCGCGCAGGGCCCGCTCGCTCATGGGCTCGGCGCCGTCGACCGCTTCGAGGCCGAGCACGGCGACCTGCAAATCGGGCGCGAGGAGCAGGAGGTCGAGCAGCTGCGTCACGCGTGCCCGCGTGAGCCCGAGCTTGCGCGCCACGGCGGCCCGGTCGGCCACGAGGCCGCGGTCGATGGCGCCCTGCAGGTGGTGCGCGAGGGCGAGCATCCGGGCCACCTTGGCGGGCCGGCGAACGGGCTCGGGCTTCGGGGGCGGCGGCGTCTCGGCGAGCGTCACGCGCGAGCTGCGCCTGCGGAACAGCCTGCCCGTCAGGATGTGGCGGTCGCTCGGCGTCTCCGTCGTTGGCGCCGTCACGGGCTCGAGGGTCATGCCGCCTCCTTGGCGCTCGGGTCGGCGGCGAAGTTCACCAGCTCGACCTCGACGACACCGGTCTCCTCTTTCACGCGGACGGCAGCGACGAGCGCGCGCAGCAGGCGTCCCTGGTTCTCGGGGGTCATCGCGGTCCAGATGCGCGCGAAGTCACGCAGCGCGTCGGCGATCCACTTCGCCTCGGCGTCGGCGACCTCGAGGTCGAGGCGGTCGCGCTCCGTCTCCGCGAGCTGGCGCTCGGCGGCCACGAGCCGGTCGGTCTCGGCGCGGAGCTTCGCCTCGACGAGCTCGCGCGCCCGGCCCTCGAACTTGCCCAGCTCCTCGGTGTACTTCGACGCGTTCACCGACGCAGCCGCCACCCTGCCCGGGAGGTCGGCGCGGATCTTCTCGATCGCCTTCCGCTTGCCGTCGATGCGCGCGTCGAGCGCGGCCTTCACGTGCACGGCGAGCGTGCCGTCCGCCGTCGCCGCGGTGATGCGCTGCGCGACGAAGTCCTCGAGCGCGCCCGCGGGCAGCGGCCTCGCGCGGCACGCCTCCTTGCCGTGCTTGTCGCGCTTCGAACATCGGTAGAACCGATAGACCTTCCCGTTCTTCGTCGTCGAGCCTGGACACATCGCTTCGCGGCAGAGCCCGCAGCGGAGCAGCCCTCGCAGCACGTAGTCGGGGTTCGTGCCGGTGAAGCGCAGCTCGCGCCCGGTGCCAGCAAGGATGCGCTCAGCGTGGCGGAAGGTGGACTCGTCGATCAGCCGCGGGTGCTCGCCCGGGTGCAGCTCCTCGCCGTACATCATGAAGCCCGCGTAGAGCGGGTTCCGGAGCACGCGCGCGATGGCGTCTTTCGACCAGCGCAGCCCTTCGTCCGGGGGGCGACTCGAGCCCCGCGGCAGCAGCCCGCGCTCCGTCAGCGTGCGCGCGACCATCGCCATCTGCCGGTGCTGAAGGAAGAGCGTGAAGGCCTCGCGGACGATCTGCGCCTCGACCTCGTTCACGAGGAGCTTCTTGTCCTTCACCGAGTAGCCGAAGGGCACCGGGCCACCCGTCCACTTCCCCTTGCGGCGCGAGGCGGCGATCTTGTCGCGCGTGCGCTCGGAGATCATGGACCTCTCAAACTCGGCGAACGACATCAACATGTTGAGCGTGAGCCGCCCCATCGCGTCGGCCGTCGAGAAGTTCTGCGTGACGGACACGAACGACACGCCTGCCGCCGTGAAGCGCTCCATCATCTTGGCGAAGTCGAGCAGCGAGCGACTCAGGCGGTCGACCTTGTAGACGACGATGACGTCGATCTTCCCGGCCTCGACGTCGGCAAGCAGTCGCGTGAACGCCGGCCGGTCGGTGTTGGCGCCAGTGAAGCCGCCGTCGTCGTAGCGCTCGTCGACGACCTTCCAGCCGGTCTGCCGCTGGATGTACGCGAGGCCCGACTCGCGCTGGGCATCGAGCGAGTTGAACTCCTGCTCGAGCCCCATCGTCGTCGACTTGCGCGTGTAGATGGCGCACCGCTTGGTGTCGGTCCCAGGCGCTGGCGTGGGCGTGCGCTTCGTCATCGGGGCTCCTCGGGCGTCGCGTCGGTCGGCGGCTCCTCGTCGGCCTTCGTGTCGTGCTCGACGGCGGCGAGGAGCCGCTCGAGGTTGTCGTTGAGGCGAGCCAGCTCGCGCGCGATGGACGGCGCCGTGGCCTCGTAGAAGCGGTGCCCCATCTGCGTCCGGTAGAACGGGATGTCGCTCATGCCGCGCTCTCCTCGCTCGTCGTCTCGACGCGCTTCTTCAGGCCGAAGAAGAGGAAGCCGTTCCAGGGCGTGCCGGTGATGTGCTTCGCCACCGCCGAGAGGGTCTTGAAGCGCTCGCCACCGTGCTCGAAGCCCTCGCTGCAGACGGTGACCTCGTGCGCGACGCCGTTGAAGACGCGGCGCAGGACCGTGCCCACCGGAGGCACGCGCGGATCGCGCGGCTCGGTGGGCTGCACCGTGCCGAGGTCCTGCACCTGCGCGGCCTGCCGCATGCGCCAGCGCTCGGGCACGTCGTCGCCGAGCTGGGCGATGCGCTCGAGAGCGCTCGCCGAGAGCCCGCCCTCGACCTGCTCCTGGATGCGCCAGGCGAGGCGCTTGCGCAGGTACTCCTTGTTCCTCGTGCGCGTCGGCTCCCCGTACAGCTCGCGGTACTTCTCCGCGAGCTGCCCGACGTTCATCTGTTCGAGCGCGGCGAGCTGCGTGGGGACGTCGCCGAGCTCGCGCGCGTTGGCTCGGGCTCGTGCAGTGGTCTTGGACATCGTGCCTCCTTCGCCCCGGGCGCCATGCCCGCGGGTCGTGGGCATGACGGCTTCTTCCCCGGTGGAAGACAAGGCGAGAACCAGAGGGAGATCAGGCACTTCGACCTCCTTCGCG
>CAIVJW010000403.1 GCA_903906315.1 uncultured delta proteobacterium
CCTCGTGGCGAGCGCGGCGCCGGTGGTCGCGGCCGATCCCGGACCGCCCGCGGCGACGACGCCTGCGACCGGCGCGCCGCGCGACCCGGCGCCACCGTCGGTCGGGGCGCACGTCGCGCCAGCCGGGACGACACCGCGGCCCGCGACGCCCCTCGCGGGGCCACCGGATCCGTCGCCCGCGCCCCCTACGTTCGGGGCGATCCGGACGAGCGCCGCCGCGGCGCCGGCCTCCCTCGCGCAGGCGTCGCCCGCGATCGGGGGCACGCCGACCGCGTTCGCCGGGGTCGCGACCTCGACGATCGGCGCGGTGGCGACGCCGACCACGGACGGCGCGTATCCGCCGGCCCGCGCGGTCCCGCTCCCGCCCGCGATCGAGACGGTCGCGAGCCCGCCGACCGTCTCGATGGCGATGCCGCTCCTTCACCCGGGCGCGACGGCCGACGCGCCGACGCGCGGCGCCCCGCCCGCGCAGGGCGCTTCGACGCCCGCTGCTCTGCCCGCGATCCCGCCGACCGTGACCGCGGCCGCACCGGCGCTGGCGACGCCGCCGGCCGCCATCGCTCAGGCGCCGCTGCCCACGGTCCCCACGCTGCCCACACCGCGCCCCGCGGTCGCCGAGGCGCCGATCGCGACCGCAGCGCCTGCCGCCGATCGGCGAGCGATGCCCACGATCGGAGCGATCGCGCCGAAGGCCGCGCCGACCGGCGTCGCGCCGCCGATGGGCCCGTTCTTCGTGCCGGAGATCGCGGTCGGCGGTCCGCCCCCTGGCCCGCAGCCCGCGCCCGGCGGAATGCCTGCGATCGCCCTGCCCGCTCCCACGCCGCACCTCGACGTCGCGCCTGCCCCTGCGGCGGTCGCCGCGCCGGTCCCGACGGCCGCGATCGCGCCTGCTCCGAACGCGAGCGCCTCGGCCCGCGCCACGCCGGACCCGTCGGTCGCGATCGCGCCGGCCGTGCCGGCCGCGCCCGAAGGCCCCGCGTGGTGGCTCTCGGCGCCACGCACCGCGCCTGCCGCGGCGGCGCCCGCCGTCACGACACCGGTCGTCACGACGCCCGTCGGCGCGACGCCGGTCCACGCGCCGACCGAGTCGCACGTGGACGGCGCCCCCGCCGCGAGCCCGACGATCGCCGCGACGGTGCCGCAGCCGACGACGCCCGCGCGCACGCCCGGCGCGCCGCTGGCGCCCGCGCCGCAGGGACCGCCCGCCGAGACGATCGCTTGGGCGCGCCCCGCCGCACCGCCGCCTCGGATGGCGACGCCGGTGACGCCGGAGCTGGAGACCGCGGCGATGGCGACGCCTTCGCCCGTCGTCGCAGCGCCCGCGACGCCTGCGATCGGCGCGCCCGCGACGCCCGCGACGCACGTCGTCGTCGAGAGGGCGCCGCGGGTCGCGGTCCCGCGACCGGCGCCCACGGTGACCCCCGCCGCAGCGGCCCCGTTCCTCGAGGTGGCGGCCGTGCCCGACGGCAGCGTGGACGCCCCAGCGGCGCTGCCGAGCCCCCCCGCCGCGAGGATCGCGCCGGGGCCGACCGCGAACGCCGCCTCGACGCCCTCGCCCAGGGCCCCCACCGGCGTGAACCTCACGCCACGCGCGCAGGCGCCCGCCATCGCTCTCGGCGACGGCCCGGCGCGCCCCGCGGTCGCGCCCGATGGCGAGGCCGAGGACGCCGCGCCGACCGAGGCGCGCGAAGGCGACGTCGCGCGGGTGACCTCGGCGGTGACGGCGCCCGTCGCTCCGCAGGCGTTCGTCCCGCCCGCGGCCGTGATCGTGCCGTTCGTCGCGGCCGCCGCGCCGACGACCGACGGCGATCCGACACCCGGTGCGCCAACCGATTGGCGGCCTGCCTCGCCGGCGACGGCCCGGCCGGAGGCCCCCGCGGTCGCCCCGTCCACCGTGGCCCGGTCCAACGAAGCTGCGCCCGCCGCGGCACGCACCGCGGGGCAGCTGCCCGGCGACGCGCCGGCCGCGCGACCGGATGGGCCCGCGATCGCGCCTCCGGTGACGGCCGGTCGCCCCTCCGAGGTCGCCGTCGCTGCGGCGCGACCTGCGGGCGAGACGGCGCGCGTCGAGGCCGCGCCGAACGCGCCCGCGGCCGGCGTTCGTGGAGCCCCCGCACCCGACGCGCCCCGCGCCGCCCCCGCACCGGCAACGCGGACGAACACGGCGACCCCGGACGCGCCTGCGCGCGCCGCGGCGCCCGCGGATCTCTCGCCGACCAGGACCGCAGCCGCTCCGGCCGTCGCCTCCGCGAGCGCAGCCCCTGCCCCCGCGTCGCCCGCCGCGGCCTCGGCGCCCGCGCCCACCACGGCCGCGGAGCGACCGCCGGCCCCCGGCACGCCGGCACCAGCCGCCACGGCGGTCACCCCGGTCGTCGCGGCCGTCGCGGCCGTCGCGGCCGCCGCGCCCGCCGTCACGCCGATCGCCTCCGAGCCGCGCGGTCCATCGGCCGCCCGGGCGATGCGCGCTGCCGAGCCTGCGCCGGTCGCCGCGACGCCAATCTCCGCGCCGCCGCTCGCCGCGAGGCCGGCCGCCTC
>CAIVJW010000404.1 GCA_903906315.1 uncultured delta proteobacterium
CGCCGGCGGCGCGGGGCAGGGCGGCGCGGCCTCGGGCGGCGCGGGCGGCGGGGACGCCGCGGGGCGGACGACGCACGACCCGAAGTTCCTGCCGAAGCCGACCGGCAAGTGCCCCGATCTCGCCAAGGGCAAGGTCACGTTCGCGCCCGAGGGCGTGAAGGCGCGCGCGGTCGAGCTCTGGATCGACCCCGCCGCCGCCGCGGCGAAGGACGGTCCACTGGTGTTCTTCTGGCACGGGGTCGGCGGCTCGCCGATGGAGGCGAGCTACGCAATCGGATCGACTCCGATGAAGGCCATCCTCGCGGCGGGCGGCGTGGTCGTGGCGCCGTACCACGACCCGGCAGCGGGCCAGTTCCCGTGGTGGGCGGGAATGGGCGGCGCGCGCCAGGACGACATGCTGCTCGCCGACGAGGTCGTCGGCTGCGTGATCGAGGCGGTGGGCCTCGATCTCAGGCACCTTCACAGCGTGGGCTTCAGCGCGGGCGCCATGCAGACCGAGCAGCTCGCCGCGTGGCGATCGGGCTACCTCGCCAGCGTCGTCGCCTACTCGGGCGCGCGCCTGGGGACGCCGACCGACGAGGACTCGACCAACAAGTACGCGGCGATGCTCTTCTCCGGCGGACCGACCGACGAGGTGGTCATCAACTTCGCCGACGCGACTCGGACCTACCAGGCGAAGCTCGTCGAGGAGGGCCGGTTCTCGTTCATCTGCGACCACGGAAAGGGCCATACGGTCCCGGGCGACGGCCCGGCGGCAGCGTGGCAGTTCCTCCAGGACCACCCGTTCGGCGTCGCGCCCGAGCCCTACGCGGGCGGGTTGCCCGCGGCGTTCCCCGCGTACTGCGCGCTCCCGTAGGGCTGGATCGCCGGCGGCGGTGGCGGCGCCGCCGTGGCCTGCGCGGGGACGGCGCCCGAACGGCGCGCTCGTCCCCGGCCCCTCACGCCGCGCGTCGGCGGCGCGGCTTCACGGCAGCCAGCGATTGGGCGACCGCCAGAGCCGCGCGACCAGGAGCTCGCGCAGGAGGATGAACTCCTTGGGTAGGTGGTCGTAGAGCTGCACGAACAGCCCCTCGTGCGCGACGGCCTCCTTCAGCCAGGCGTCGCGGTCGACCGCCATCATGGCCTGGAATCGATCCCGCGGGTAGTCGAGCCCGTCCCAGCACAGGTCCTCGTAGGTCGGCATCCAGCCGAGCGGGCTCTCGACCGCGCTGCCGCGGCCCTGCGTGCGATCGACGATCCACCGCAGCACGCGCATGTTCTCGCCGAAGCCGGGCCACATGAAGCTGCCGTCGTCGTCCTTCCGGAACCAGTTGACCGAGAAGATGCGCGGCGGCGCCGCGAGCGAGTGGCCGACCTCGAGCCAATGGTCGAAGTAGTCACCCATGTTGTAGCCGCAGAATGGCAGCATCGCCATCGGGTCCCGGCGCACCTGCCCCTGCGCGCCGCCGGCGGCTGCCGTGGTCTCGGAGCCGAGCGTCGCGCCCATGTAGACGCCGTGCGCCCAGCTCGTCGCCTGCACGACGAGTGGCATGGTCGCGCTCCGCCGACCCCCGAAGACGAAGGCGCTGATCGGCACGCCCTTCGGATCCTGCCACGCGGGGTCGATCACCGGGCACTGCGAGGCCGGTGCGGTGAAGCGCGAGTTGGGGTGCGCGGCCGGGCGACCGCAGCCGGGCGTCCAGGGCTTTCCCTGCCAGTCCGTCAGCCCGGGCGGCGGCTCGTCGGTGAGCCCCTCCCACCAGACGTCGCCGTCCGCCGTGAGCGCCGTATTGGTGAAGATGCAGTTTTCGCGCAGGGTGGCGAGCGCGTTCGGGTTGGACCGCGCGTTCGTCCCGGGCGCCACGCCGAAGAAGCCCGCCTCCGGGTTGATGGCGTAGACGCGCCCGTCGGGGCCCGGCTTGATCCACGCGATGTCGTCGCCCACCGTGGTGACCTTCCAGCCCTCGAAGCCCGCGGGCGGGATCATCATCGCGAAGTTGGTCTTGCCGCAGGCGCTCGGGAACGCCGCGGCGACGTAGGTCTTCTCGCCCTGCGGCGACTCGACGCCGAGGATGAGCATGTGCTCGGCGAGCCACCGCTGCTCGCGCCCCATCGTCGAGGCGATGCGCAGCGCGAAGCACTTCTTGCCGAGCAGCGCGTTGCCGCCGTACCCGCTGCCGTACGACCAGATCGCGTTGTCCTCGGGGAAGTGGGCGATGTACTTCGTCGCGCTGCACGGCCACGGCACGTCCGCCTGTCCGGGCTCGAGCGGCGCGCCGAGCGAGTGCAGGCACTGGACGAAGTCGCCGTCCTCGCCGAGCAGGTCGAGGACGGGCCGGCCCATGCGCGTCATCGTGCGCATGCTCACGACGACGTAGGGCGAGTCGGACAGCTCGACGCCGAGGTGCGAGATCGGCGATCCCAGCGGGCCCATGCTGAACGGGACCACGTACAGCGTGCGCCCTCGCATGCTCCCGCGGAACGCCTCCGTCAGCGTGGCCTTCATCTCCGCCGGCGCGATCCAGTTGTTCGTCGGCCCCGCGTCGCCCTTGTACACGCTGCAGATGAACGTGCGGTCCTCGACGCGCGCGACGTCGCTCGGGTCGGAGAGCGCGAGGTAGCTGTTCGGGCGCTTCACCGGGTCGAGCCTGCGCAGCGTGCCGCTCGCGACCATCTCGGCGCAGAGGCGGTCGTACTCCTCCTGGGAGCCGTCGCAGAAGTGGATGGCGTCGGGCTGAGCGAGGGCGGCGATCTCGCTCACCCAGGCGCGGAGCTTGCGGTTTCGGACGTGGCTCGGGAACGCCCGCTCGATGGCGTCGACGTCGGTGATCGAAGGTTCGTCGCTCATGGTCGTCTCCACGGGGATCGACTGCGTTCGCCGGAGGCCGGTCGCGCGTCCGGCGGCAGGGCCGGCGAGCGCGACGGGGTGCGGCGGTCAATCACCCCTCCTTGTGCAGCACGGTACGCGATGCGAGGCGGGGCCGGCCGGACAATGCGGGCGCCGGCGCGCGTGGCGCATTGCGGCATCGCCGGGTGAGGCGGGCGACCTGGCGCGGCCCGTCAGAAGCGCAGGGCCGCGACGCCGATCGCGCCGCCGGCGGCGGGGACGACGGCCAGGTTGGCGGTGCCGGAGGGCGCCGCGCGAGGTCGGATCAGGTGCACGAGGACGGCGCTCGCGAGCGAGGCGATCGCGAGGCCGAGCGACACGTCGGCGACGAGGAGCTTCGTCCGCACGTCGGCCACGTCGGCCTCCGGGCAGCGCGGCGCGCAGGAGCTCCGCAGGTCGCCGTAGCGCGACGAGCCGAGCCCTCCGGCGACGGCGAACGAGGCGAGCCCGGCGGCGCCCACGGCGGCCAGCGTGATCTCGGGCCAGCGGAAGGGCCTGCCGGGCGGGGCGTCGGGGCCTGCGAGGTCGGCGTCGACGGCGCGGAGCTTCTCGCCTTCGCGCACGATCACGGTCCGATCGACGGGCGGGCTGCCCGGGCGATCGAAGCGGAAGCGGTGCTCGCCGGGGTCGACCTCGAGGGCGGCGCCGTCGAGGCGACTGGCGCGCTCCTCGCCGTCGACGGTGACCCGCACGTCGGCGACGTCGGCGCCGTCGACGTGGGCGCGCGGGACGACGGTGGGCTGCTTCGCGTCGACCTCGGCGAGCCAGCCGACGCACTCCTTCTGCATGGCGACCGGGCAGGCCGGGGCCGCGCAGGCGATCAGTCGCTCGCGCGCGGCGCGGAGGCGACCGGCTGCGCGGAGCTGCTGGCCGCTCTCGTAGGCCTCGAGACAGAGGGCCTTGTCGCGGGGCAGCGCGACCGCTTCGGTGGCCGTCGCGGCGCAGATCGCGAACGCCACGGCCGAGGAGGCCAGTCGCGCGAGGAGGCCAGTCCGGGCAGTCCGGGCAGTGCGGGCAGTGCGGGCAGTGCGGGAGGGGCTCACATGCAGCTCGGCTTGAAGTGGTGAATGCCCTTGTCGTCGACCGTGTACGGAGGATTGCAGTTGTTCCCCGGCGTGGAGGGCTTGCCCGAGCGGGGGGGCCGCGGCGCCAGCGCGCTGCTCGCCGGGGGGGGACGGGGCGCGGGCGCGGCGCTCGAGGTCGCGCTCGGCTCGGGCGAGGGCGGCGTGGTCGCGGTCGCCTCGGCAGGTCGCGCGGTCGGCGCCGGGATCGCGGCGGCGACGGGCTCCGCGCGGCCGGCGGCGCTCGTGCCGGGCGTCACGGCGACCCTCGCGAGGAGGCCGAGGGCCGCGAGGCCGAAGGGGATCCCGAGCGCGATCGCGCCGATCCGCCGCCGCGACGGGCCCGACGGCGCGATCTCGGGGGCGGCGCGGCGTGGCGCGACCATGGCATTCGCCGTGATGGGGAATGGCACATTCGCCGGGGATTCGCCGAAGACCGGCCCGGGATTCGAGGGCGGGCAGGGGTCGGGCGGCAGGGGCGAGAGTGGCTGTCTCGGGGGCGCCGAGGAGCTTGGCAGTCCGGGCGCCACGGAGCCGGGGAGCCCGAACGACGGCGGTGCGGCGAGCGGGACTGGCGCGGGAGGGAAGGCCGTCGCGCCGCGCGGCGGGGTTTGGGCTTCGCGCGGTCGCGCCGGCGTCGCGAGGACGGTCGTGGGCGCCTCGGCGTCGTCCGCCGTGGGGCGACTCGCGCCGCGATCGGCGCCGGGCGTCGGGCCGGGCAGGGCCTCCGGCTGGCCCGCGCGCGGCAGCGGCGATCGCTCGATCGCCTCGAGCGCGCGCGATCGGGCCTCGAGGCTGCGCTCGGCGACGCGGCGCACCCACGCCCCGACCTCCGCGGGCGTCGCGAGGGGGAGGCCGTCCTCGATCGCCCGGGCGAGGTCGAGCGCGGACGCGTGGCGGTCGGCCGGGGCGCGCGCGAGGGCGCGCAGCACGATCGCGTCGGCGCGCAGCGACAGGCCCTCCGCGACCGCGCTCGGCGGCGCGACGTCGCCGCGCAGGATGCGCCGCAGGATGGCGCCCTCGTTGTCGCCGGTGAAGAGGCGCGTGCCGGTGAGGGCCTCCCACAGCACGACGCCCGCCGAGTACACGTCCGATCGCGCCGTGGCGCGCTCGCCGTCGAAGAGCTCCGGCGCCATGTACGCGAGCTTGCCCTTGAGGCGGCCCTCGCGCGTGACCTGCGACCGTCCCTCCGCGAGCGCGACGCCGAAGTCGACCACGCGCGGGACGCCGTCGACGCCGACGAGGATGTTTTCGGGGGAAACGTCGCGGTGCACGAGCCCGAGGGGCGCGCCCGTCTCGCTCGTGGCGCGGTGGGCGGCCTCGAGGCCGTGCAGCGCGCCGCACGCGATCGCGGCGGCGACGCGAGGCGGGATGGCCTCGCCGAGCCGGCGCGCCGCCTGGCCGAGGCGCGCGAGCGACTCGCCGTGCACGTACTCCATCACGACGAGCAGCTCGCTCGCCTCCTGCACCACGTCGAGCGTCGCGGCGACGTTCGGGTGGCGAATGCGCGACGCGAGGCGCGCCTCGTCGACGAAGCTCGCGACGACCTCGGGGTCCCGGGCGTGCTGCGGGTGAAGGCGCTTGATGGCGACGACGCGGTGGAACCCGGCGGACCCGACGAGGCGCCCGAAGTGCACGGCCCCCATGCCGCCCGAGGCGATCTCGCCGTGGACCACGTACCGGCCCACCACGCGACAGCTGGCCGACGCTACCGCCATCCTCCGCGCAACGTACCACGGGCGCCGCGCGTCGCCGCACTCCGGGGCTACGGCGCGCGCACGCAGGTGACCGTGTCGCCGGGCGCGATGGCCCCGCAGCCGCAGCCCGGCGTCTTCACGGGCGCGCCCTGCGGGACGTACCCCGGCGGGCACGCGGCCGCGCAGTCGTTGCCGCAGCACGCCGTGACCGACGGGGTGCACGCGAAGGTGCAGCTGAACGAGTTGACGCAATAAGGGCACTCGCCGCAAAACGGGTTGCAGCCGAATGCCGAGGCGTAGAAGCCGCCGGGGCAGGGCGTGCTGGCGCAGGCCATCGTGTCGGCGATGGGGGCGGCCGCGCAGTGGCCCTGACCGTTGCACGTGCCGGCCGCGTGGCACGCGTCGCCGTCGTTGCAAGGCGCGCCGGTGTTGGCGGCGTGGTGGCAGCCCTTCGCCCCGCACGAGTCGAGGGTGCAGCTGCTCCCGTCGTCGCACTTCGCGTCGTCCTTCGCGGCGGCGACGCACGTGCCCGCGGCGCTGCACGCGGGGGGCGCCTGGCACTCGGTGCCCGCGCCGCAGGCCGTGCCGGGGGCCACGCGGTAGCCGACGCACCCGGTCGGGGTGCACCGGTCGTCGGTGCACGGGTTGCCGTCGTCGCACGCCGCGTCACTCGCGCACGCCGGGGGCGCGCCGCCCTGCCCGCCGGCGCCGCTGCTCCCGAGCGGCCCACCCGCGCCGCCCGCTCCGCCCGCGCCCGACGTCCCGAACGCCCCGGCGCCGCCCGCGCCGCCCGTGAGGTCGCTCGCCGGGAACGCGAGCGAACAGGCGCCGATCGTCGCCGCCGAGGCGAGCGACAGCGTCAAAGCGAGGGCGGGCCGCTTCACGGCGATCGAGGATACACGTCCCGCGCGCGGCGGGTTCACGGCCGGGAGACGCCGGCCACGAGGCGCCCTCGCCCCGGCTCTCTCGCGCGGCGGCGTGCTAGATCTCGCGGCATGACTCGACGGAGCCCCCGTCCCGCCGTCGCAGCCCCACCGGCGCCTCCAAGGCGCGAGGCCACGCCGGCGAAGATCTCGGACGTGGTCCTCGCGTTCGCGAAGCCGGTGATCGCGCTCGGCCCCACGCCGCCGAGCCTCGACCAGGTCCGCACCGCGATGGCGCTCGCGACCGTCGCGTGGAACCTGCCTGTCTACGTGCGCGAGCGGCGCCCGGAGGCCGCGGCGTTCCGCGCCAGGCTCGACGCCGCGCTCGCGTCCGCGGGGCCGAAGGCGCGCGAGGTCGTGTCGGACCTCATGATCGCGCGGCTCACGAAGCACGCCGCCGACCCGCGCACCATCGTGGTCGAGGTGCGCGCGGGGACGGAGGGCGAGGCGCCCGTGGTGGTGACGATCGGGACCGAGGGCTAATCCGGCGAGACGCGGGCGGCCGGCTTTGCCGGTTTGGCTGCCGCCTTCGGGGCCGCAGCCGACGGGATCGGAGTGGCGGCCTTCGCCGTCGGGGGCGCGGGTACCACGGCGACCGCCGGTGGGGCCGAGGACGAGGCCGCGACCGATGTGGGCAGTCGGGGCGGGTCGACTGGCACGATCGTGATCGCCTGTGCGCTCGCGCTCGCCGGGGCCGCGGGCTTCGACCCGCCTCCGAGGGCCACGGCCGCGGCGATCGCGCCCACCACGGCGACGACCGCGAGGGCGGCCAGTCCCCCGAGCCAGCCGCGCTGGCTGGCTGGCCGGATCGCGCGATCCGTCGCCTCGGATCGCGCCGTGTCGGCGACGCGGGTTGTCTCCGTCCCGCCGGTCGTGGACGCGCCCGCCTGGAGCCTCGCGGGTTGCGGGGTGGCGGGCTCGGCCATCGACGGCTGGCTCCGCGGGCCTGAGTGCCCGATCGCCACCGTGGGTGGGGAGGTCGGATCTGGCATCGACGCGATCTCCTCCCTCTCCTGCGCGCCCGTCAGGGCCGCGTACGCCTCGCGCACCGCCTGCTGCATGGATCTCGCGTCGGGCCACCGCGCGCCGCGATCGAAGGAGAGGGCCCGATCGACGACGGCGACGAGCTCGGCCGGCAGGCCCGGCGCGGCGGTCCCGAGCGATCGGGCCTGGCGCGTCGCCGCGAAGATCACCTGCTTTTGCGAGGACTCGCCGGGGTGCACGAGCTCGCCCGAGAGCAGCGCGAACATCATCGCGCCCACGCTGTAAACGTCGGTCTGCGGGCCGATCTTCTCGATCTCGCCGAGCGCCTGCTCGGGCGCCATGTACGCCGGCGTCCCCATCGTGGTGCCCGTCTTCGTCCCTGATCCCCCCGCGAGCTCGAGCATCCGGGCGATGCCGAAGTCGAGCACCTTCACGACGCCCTCGCGCGTGAGGAACACGTTTTCGGGCTTGATGTCGCGGTGCACCACCCCGCGCGCGTGCGCCGCCGCGAGCACGTCGAGCAGCTGGTCGGTGATGGAGAGTACGTCCGTGGGCGCGAGGACGCCGCCGCACCGCCTCCAGCGCTGTTCGATGGACTCGCCCTCGAGCAGCTCCATGACCAGGAACGCCGCGCCGTCGTCGGTCACATCGTCGTCGAGGACCGAGACGACGCCGCGGTGATCGACGGAGTTTGCGACGTAGCCCTCGCGGACGAAGCGCGCTCGCACCTCCGGGTGGCCCGAGAATTCGGGGTGCAGCATCTTGAGCGCGACGCGCTTGCCGTTGCGGTGGGTCGCCGCGTAGACGACGCCCATCCCGCCCGCGCCGAGCAGGCGCTCGAGGCGCCACTTCTCGCGAAGGACGGTGCCGAGCCTCGCGCGGGCGGCCTGGTCGTGGAAGGAGTCGTCGTCGTCGGGCACAGGCAGCCGGGAGAATCGGCGATCCGCCGGAGGATCGCAAGGCGCGCGCTCGACGCCACGCCCGTCGCGGAGGACGCATCCCACGAGCTGAAACGTCCGCGGGACGGGCGGGCAGGGCAGGCGCATTCACCCGCCTTTCCAACGTGCCCGATCGGGGACTAGGCTGCCCCGGCTGCGTCGGCTCTCCCGACGCCGTGATCGAGGAGGCTGCAATGCGTGAGGGTCGGCGAGTTGCCATTCGGGTCGTCTGGGGCGCGGCCGCGCTGCTGGCCGCGACCGCCCGGCCGGCCGAGGCGGCGCCCCCGACGAGCGACGGCGCGTGGCAGATACTCTACGACAGCGCGATCGCGCTGCTCGACAAGGGCGATCCGGCCCCGGCCTGCCCGATGCTCGAGGACGCCGCGCAGTACCGCGCGGGCGCCGGCGTGCTGATCGCGCTCGGGCGCTGCTACGCGGCCGCGGGCAGGCCGAGCCTCGCGCTCGACAGGTATCAGCAGGCGCTCGCAGCGGCACCCCAGGCCAAGAGCGATCCAGCGGGCAAGGCGAAGCTCGCGCGCGAAGGCATCGCGGCGATGGAGCTCAAGGTGGCGTGGATCGAGGTGAGCTTGCCACTCGACGCGCCCGTCGGGGCGCGCATCCGCCGCGAGGGCAAGCCCGTCGCGAGCGGGACCGTGATCGTCGTGGACCCGGGGAGCTACGAGATCGTCGTGGAAGCGCCCGAGCACGCGCCGGCGCGGGTGAAGGGGACGGTCGCCGCGGGGGAGCGCACGACGCCGGTGCTGAGGCTCGGGGAGAGCACGCAGACGCACGAGGCGCAGCGCCCGCCCCCCGCGCCCGATCCCGATCCGGCGGGGTCGCGATCGTGGGTCGTCCCCGGGATCGCGATCGGGGCCGCGGTCGCCGGCGTCGCGACGATGAGCGTTGCCGGGGGGATACTGATCGCGAAGAAGAGCACGATCGCGGCCGAGTGCGACGCGGACAGGCACTGTTCGCAAGCGGGAATGGACGCCATCGACGTGGGCAAGAGGCTCAACACGGTGGGCACGGTCGGCGCGGTGGTGGGGATTGCGGGCGTCGCGGGGTTCGTCACGTGGCTGGTCTGGCCGAAGGGCGCAATCGAGCGGCGATCGAGGATCGTGCCCGCGGTCGGGCCGGGGTTCGCGGGCGTCGAGATCGGGAGGGCGTTCTGATGCGCACGAGATCAGCGGTCGCGGTGGCCGGGGTGCTCGCGGTCGCCGGCGCCGGGTGCGCGGAGGTCCTCGGGGTCGGGCTCGACGGATACGATCTGCGCACGTCGGGCGGCGCGCAGCCCACGAGCACGACCGGCGGGAGCGGCGGCGCGGGCGGGCACGGGGGAACGGGAGGGAGTGGAGGCGCGGGCGGGCACGGGGGATCGGGCGGCGGCGCGGGTGAGCACGCGGGATCGGGCGGCGGCGGCGGCGCGGGCGGACAGGCCGGGGCGGGCGGGGGATCGGGAGGGAGCGGCGGCGCGGGCGGGCACGCGGGATCGGGAGGGAGCGCGGGCCCCTCCTGCGCGGGCGGCCTCGACTGCGGGGGCATCTCCTGCTGCGACGCGCAGGTCGTGCCCGGCGGCACGTTCCTGATGGGCCGCGGCGCCGGAACGGATGCCTGCCCGGGTGGAATGACGTGCAATGCGCAGGAGCAGCCCGAGCACAGCGTGACGGTGGCGAGCTTCAAGCTCGACACGTTCGAGATCACCGTCGGCCGGTTCCGCAAGTTCGTCGCTCAATTCAACGGGACGCCGCCAGCGGTGGGGGCCGGGGCGCACCCGCTCATCGCGAACAGCGGCTGGCAGGCGGGCTGGAATGCTTCCCTCGCGGCCAGTCAGGCAGCGCTCAAGACCGCGCTCAAGTGCGACGCGACCCACCCGACGTGGACGGACGCGCCGGGCGCCAACGAGGGCTACGCCATCAACTGCGTGTCCTGGTACGAGGCGGCTGCGTTCTGCGCGTGGGACGGGGGCAGGATGCCGACGGAGGCCGAGTGGGAGTTCGCGGCGGCAGGTGGGTCCGACAATCGGCTGTACCCGTGGGCCAGCGGCGCCGCGCCAGACAACACCCTGGCTGTGTTCAATTGCATGCACGACGGTGTGGCCGGCTGCTCGTTGGCTGATCTCGCACCGGTGGGGAGCACGCCTGCTGGCAATGGCAAGTGGGGCCAGCGGGATCTGGCCGGTGGAATGTGGGAGTGGAACCTGGACTACTACGATGCAGCTTGGTATTCCGGGGGAGGGGCCGCGTGCGGCAACTGTGCCAATCTCAATGCGAGCTCGTCCCGGGTCATCCGCGGCGGCGCCTGGCTCAATGACGCCACGGCCCTGCGCGCGGCCTTCCGCTACAGCTACCCGCCGACGGATCGCGGCCTCACCCGCGGCGCCCGGTGCTCGAGGAGTGCGCCGTAGGCATGCTATGATGCTTGCCCAATCGCCCAGCATACCCCTGATCCCTGGAACCGAAACCCCTGATCTCCTATGCTGCGATTCTGGATCTCGGAAAGGCTTCGAGGCAACGTCGACAGACTAGCAGAGACTTCGCGATCAGCCAAGCTCCGAATGCACCGCGCGAAGAGCGGCCCGACAAAAATGGAAGTCCGGTAGGTCGCGGGGCCCTCGGTCGCAGACCGGTGGATTGACGCAGAGACCAGCCTGGTCGAGGCCACGTTCCCGCGCGAGAAGCGCGCCCTGTTGCACGCGGCCTCTCGCGCTATCGCTCGAGCCAGCGGCGCACTTCGACCGCGAGTCGAGTGGTTTCCAGCGGTGAGACCAGGGGGCGCCAAGAGGAGAGCTCAAATGGATTCTTCTCCCCTGGCGTTCTTGGCGCGCTTGGCGTCCTTGGCGCTCCTCCGGCGCCGCGCGCCGCGCGCCCCCGAGGGCCTCACGGTGGGGCGCGCCTTCGCGCTCGCCGAGGGGTCAGAGGCGGGCCGCGCGTGCTGGGCTTTCCGGGTGAGCGCGCGCCGCACCCTCGATCCGACGCTCGACGTCGTCTTCAAGCTGCTCTTCACGAGCGGCCCCGACAGCCATGACGTCCTGATCGCGCTGCTGACGGCCGTGCTGCGGCCGAGGTCCCCGTTTGCGAAGGTCACGGTCCTGAACCCCGAGTCTCGCGCTCGTCGCGCTCGCCCGCGTCCTCGGCGAGCCGCGTCGCCGCCTCGCGACGGCGCCGTCGGTGCCCACGAGCGGCGCGCTACGGTCCGGCGAGGCCGATCGTGATGCGCGCGTGCAGGCTCTGCATCGCGTCGCGGCGCGCGGCGCCCTCGCGGTCGACCGACAGCTCGCTGCGGAACGAGCGCACCGCGCCGAGTAGCTTGGCGACCGGCGATCCGGGCACGGGCAGCGCGGGCCACGTCGGCGCGTGCGCGGTGCCGCGCGCCGGGTCGCGCACGCCGTCGGGGCCGATCGCGTACGACCCGCCGTCCGGTGTGAGCGGCGCCGCGCCGAGGTAGGCGAGGCCGATCGCGCGCACGGAGGCCGCGTCGCGCAGCTCGGGCGCGCCGCGCAGGATCACCTCGGCGGCGGCGCGCGAGCGGCCCCCCGCGCTCTGGACCTCGCCTTCGAGCAGCCACCCGATCACAGTCGAGATCGCGCCTTGCTTGTCGAGCGTGAGGTCGAGGACGTGCTGGGCGCCGCCCTGCGCGGCGCGCGCGACGGGCTTCGGGGCGCGCCCCTCGACGAGGTCGTCGATCACGAGGCGGATCGCCTGCTCGTCGAGCGCGATCACGAGCGCGCCGTTCGCGAGGGCGTAGTAGACCGTGACGTCCGGCGCGTCGTCGGGGGCGGAGCCGTCTCCGTCGCGGTGGCGCCTGCCCTCGCGGAACGCGACCCTCACGATGGACACGTCGCGGTGCTTGCCGAGCTCGCCCCACGAGAGCATGCCGGGCAGCGCGTCGTCGGCGACCGCGCGCGCGGCGGCGATCGCGAGGGCCGCGGCGGCCGGGCTGCGCACGCCGATGGCCGCGTAGACGGGCGCGCGCGCGGCCTCGGCGATCACGTCGCGCTCGCGGCGGGCGTCGCCCTCGTCGTCGGTCAGCGGGCGCTCGGGCAAGTCGCCCTGCGCCAGCTCGTGCACGGCCTTCGCGACCGGCGTGCGGTCGAGCGTGCCGATCAGCGCGTAGTCGCCGATCCAGTCCAGGTCGAGATCGCGGCGGCCTCCGAACCTGCGCGCGCCGCTCGAGAGCTCCCGCCGCAGGCGCGCCGAGACGCCGAGCGCGAGCGTCATGCGGGCGCCGACCCGAGCGGGCGGCACCTCGAGCCGCGTCGACCCGACGAGGTCGGCGAGCCGTCGGTACTCCGTGCCTTCGATGAGCGGCATCACGCGCAGGTCCGCGGTCAGCCGCGCGCCGTCGCCCTCGCCGTCGATGGCGACGCGCAGCGCGGCCGGGTCGATGTACTGCGACCAGTACGACTCGTAGCTCGCGGCGAAGCGCGCGTAGGCGTCACGCTCGCTCGGCGTCACGAGCTCGGGCGCGGGTTGGTCGACGAGCGGCGTCAGCGCGGCCGGCGTGCCGAACGCGGACCGCGGCGCCTCGCCCGGCTTCCACGAGATCGCGCCGCCGCGGCCGTGCACGAGCTCGTCCTTGCCGAGGAGGCCGCTCTTCACGAGGTCGTCGAGCGACGCGGGGCTCGCGCCGAAGAGCCAGCCGTGGAGCAGCGCCGCGAGCGTCGGCGTCTCGAGCTCGGCCACCGCGAGCTGCCGGCGGGCCTCGAGGATCTTCTGTCGCGGCCCGACGACCTCGGCGACGAAGCGGTCGCCCAGAAAGCCGAGCGCGTCGGCTCGGACGGAGGCGTCCCGCGCGAGCAGGTAGCGGAAATCCTTCTCGTCCGCGAGGCGCGCGCGCTTGCCCTTCGCCGCCTCGATCACGCGCCGCAGGGCGCCTTGGCTGTTCGACACGAACGCGAGGTCCTCGAGCGTCACGCGGTGCTGGCGGACCGCGCCGTCCGCCGAGGTCGCCACGCGCACGTCGACGTCGGCGACCCGGACCGTCGTAGCGGTGATCCCGCCGTGCCTCGCGCCGTGATCGGCGAGCGCCGCGGCGAGCGCGGCCTCGAACGCCGCGCGGCTCTTCAGCTGGAAGATCGCGGTCACATCGCTGCCCTCGCGCAGGTACGGATCGCTGCCGACGATCGCCACCTCGCCGACGACCTCGGGCCCGAACGCGCGGGCGATCGCGCTGCGGCCCAGGCCGAGCTCGGCCTCGTAGCGGGCCGAGAGGCCGCGGTCCTCGGCGCGCCCGTCGATCGCGTCCGCCGCGGGCGTCGCCCAGCGGTCGAGCTCGTCGGTCAGCTTGAACACGACGCCGAGGTCCTTCGCGCGCACGAACCAGAACTCGGCGGGCGTGACCGCGGCGAGCGCTTCCTTCGGGGCGATCGCGGGCGCGGTCGCGAGAAGCTCGTCCCACGGGTGCGGCGCGGACTTGGGCAGCGCGAGCGACGTGACGGGGACGGAGGGCTTCTCGCGCGTGGCCGCGGCGAGGAGCGGGCGATCGCTCTGGAGCGCCTCCTGGATCGACGCGACGCCGGTGGTCGTCTCCATCAGCCGGCCGAGGTCGCCCTGCGCTCGGGTCGGCGTGAGGCGTGGCGCCGCGCGGCCGGGCGCGCGCCTGGCGGCCTCGGGCGTCGGCGGGTGGATCCTGCGCAGCCGGTCGGCCGCGAACGCACCGAACGGCCCGCCCTCGCGCCCGATCGATTGCTCGAGCGCCCGGGCGAACGCGGTGAGCGTCGCGGGGTCGCTTTTCGCGATCGCGGGCGCGGCGGGCGCCTGGAAGCGCGCGACCACGCCCGCTTCGCCGCCCCGGTGAGCGCCGAAGAGCCTCCCTCCGACGGCCGTCCCGGACGCCTTGCGCGGGCGGCGGATCCACAGCGTGCGCAGCCCGCCGTCGGAGCCGGGCGAGCGCGCGTCGGCGCCGAGGAACGAGTACGGGGCGGGGCCCGCGCCGTCGACCGCGACGACCGCGGTCGCTGCGCCCCACGGGGCGCCCTCGACGTCGGCCGGCACGCGCACCTCGATCGCGAGCGTCTCGACGACGTCTCCGAGGTGGCGCGCGACGACGCGCCCCTCGATCACCCCGCGCGCCTCGACCGGCGCGAGCGATCCGGTCCGCAGCGCGGGCATCGGCGGGTCGACCGGCGCGGCGGGGGCGGCGACCTGTGTGGCGGCCGAGGCCGACGGCAGCGCGCGGGCGGCGGGCGCGTCCGGGCTCGGCGGCGCGCCGCACGAGAGGAGGCCGCCGGCGAGGATCAGCGTCGCGAGAGCGCCGCGCGCGGTGGGGGATCGGAACGTCATGCGGCGCACGATACCGGGGCGGGCGCGCGGCGAGAACGGCGGCGTGCCGAGGCCGCCTACGGCATCGCGGCGATCGCGACGCTGACGAGGTTCGCCCCGCCGACCGACGTGACGGGCTGCCACGCATTGCCGACGTAGCGCGCGTGGTACGCCTTGCCGTCGGTGCCGACGTACGCGATCTCGATCGCCGCGCCGCCCGTGCCGCGCGCGACCGCGGGCACGCCGGTCATGGCGACGTTCGGGACGGCGATGCCGGCGGGCGCGCCGAACGCGCCGCCCGCGAACGTGCTCGTGTAGAGCTTGCCGTCCGTCCCGCGGAACGCGAGCACGGCGCCGCTGCCGGCGAGCGCGGCGAGGGCCGGCCTGTTCAGCGTCGTCGCGTTCGGGACCGCGACCGGCGCGCTCCACGCGCCCGCGCTGCGGGTCGCGGCCAGGATCTGGGCGTCGGCACGGGCCCACACCGCGACCAGCTCCGGCCCGCTCGCCGGCGCGCAGATCGCCGGGCCCGTCGCGAACGCGGCGCCCGTCGCGAGCTGCGCGGGGCCCTGCCAGGCGCCGTTCGTGCGGTCGCGCGACGTGGTCGCGTTCGCCGGGTTCGACGCGCCGTTGTGGAAGACGATCGTCGCGTTGCCGCCGCGCGCCGCGACCGCCGGCGGCGACGGGCCGAAGCTCTGGGCGCCGCCCGCGCCGACCGTCTCCGCGGGCGGCGTCCACGCGCCGCTCCACGCGGCGTAGTAGTGCTTGTAGTCCATGCCGTGGAACGCGACCTGCGCCGTCGCGCCCGAGACGTCGATCGACGGCGCGCCCTGCGAGGTCACCGCCGGGCCGATCGCGGCGAACGCGCTCCACGAGCTCGGGGTCTTCTGCGTGGCGGGCGCGAACACCGTGTACATGAGCACGTTGTCCTGCGGGTCGTTCGGCTTCGTGAAGCGCAGGAGGCCGACGCCCTCGCCGCTCGCGAGCGCGCCGAGCGCGACGCCGTCGACGGTGACGCCCGCGAGCGGCGTCGGGATCCACGCGCCGCCCGGGTGATATTCGGCCGCATAGGCGGTGGACGACCCGCCCGCGAGCAGGATCACGGTCGGGCACGGCGTGCACGATCCGCCGCAGTCGACGCTCGTCTCGTCGCCGTTCTTCGCGCCATCGTTGCAGGTCGCGGCCGCGCACACGTTCTTCAGGCAGAGCAGGCTCGCGCAGTCGGCGTCGACCGCGCAGTCGACGCAGGCGCCCTTGCCGTCGCAGACCTTGCCGCCGTTCTGCTTGCACGCGGCCTGGGCGGCGGCGGGCGGGTTCGACGGCGCGCCCGCGGCGCAGGCGTCCTGCGTGCAGTCGTTGCCGTCGACGGGGACGTCCTTGTCGTCGTTCACGGTCGTCGACGCGCCCGCGCCGTCGCACACGACCGCCTTGCAGTCGCCCGCGAGCTGCGCCTTGAGCGGCGTGCTCTTCGGCTGGTTCGTCACGCCGCACGTGCCGGCGTTGCACGCGCGAGCCTGGCACTCGCCGTCCTGCCCGGGGCAGTCCGCCGCCGTCAGGCACTGCGCGCAGACGCCCTTGCCGTCGCAGACCTTGCCGCCGTTCTGGCTGCACGCGGCCCCCTGCGCGGTCGGCGGGTTCGACGGCACGCCGGCGTTGCACTGGTCGGTCGTGCACTGCTTGCCGTCGACCGGCACGTCGCCGTCCTCGGCCTGCGTCGCCTGGTTGCCCGCGCCGTCGCACACGACCGCCTTGCAGTCGCCCCCGCTCTGCGCCGCGATCGGCGTGCCCTTCGAGGTGAACGAGAGCCCGCACGCGCCCGCGGCGCACGTGCGCTTGCGGCACTCGTCGTCCTTGCCGGGGCAGTCGCCGGCGGCGAGGCAGCCGAGGCACGCGCCGCTTCCGTCGCATTGGAGGCCCTGCCCGCACGCCGTGCCCGCCTGGGCGCTCGCGTGCGACGGCACGCCCGCGTCGCACGCGTCGAGCGTGCACGGGTTCGCGTCGTCGGGCACGTCGCCGTCGTCGACGACCGACGACGTCCCGCCCTTGCCGTCGCAGACGAGCTTCTTGCAGTCGCCCACGGCCTGCATCACGAGGCCCGTGTCCTTCGGTGCGTACTCGACGCCGCAGTGGCCCGCGGCGCACGCGCGCTTCGAGCACTCGTCGTCGCTGCCGGGGCACTCGTCGGCCGTCGCGCACTCGATGAGCTGCCCCCCGGCGCCGCCCGTGCCGGCTCCGCCGACGCCGCCCGCGCCCGCCCCACCGTGGCCGCCGGCGCTCGCGCCCCCCGCGCTCGTGCCGCCCTGGCCTGATCCGCCCGTGGCCGCGCCTCCTTGCCCCGCGCCGCCGTGGCTGGTCGTGGAGGCGCCGCCCTCGCCGGACGTCGTCGATCCGGACGTGTCGGCGCCCTGGGTCGGGCTGCTGCTGGCCGCCGCGCAGGCGGCGAGCGCGAGGAGGGGCAGGGTGGAGAGGACGCTTCGAGCGGTCATCATCGGGGGGCTCCTCGGCGGATCGCCGCCGCGATTGCGGGCGCGCGGCTCACCGCAACCGGGAGCACATTCGAGCTCGCCGGCCCTGTCAATCCGGCCCTCGCGCCGGCCGGACGATCGCGGGGGCCTCGCGAATGCGCTCGCCGTCGCCGCGCCCGCCTCCGCTATACTGCTCGCTGGCGGGCGCGCGAGGCGGCGTCGGCGCGAGGGGCACCATGGGCGACGTCACGGCGGTCGGGATGGACGTGGTGACCGAGAAATCGGGGCACTCGATGACCCCGCTCGCGGTGAGCGTGTGCCTCACCCCCGCGGCCCCGAGCCCGCTGCCGATCCCGTACCCCGTCACCGCGATGTCGGCCGAGGGCATCACCGATCCGGCGATGCGCACGAAGGTCGGCGGCTCGCCCGTCGCCACCGTGGGATCGTGCCTCAAGGCCTGCCACGGCAACGAGCCGGGCACGCTGAAGGAGGTCGTCAGCCTCAACACGGGCGGCCCCTCGTTCCTCGTGATGGGCGCGCCGATCGTGATCTGCGAGCTCGGGATGATGGGCATCACCGGCAGCCCCGGCTTCCACAACAAGGCCATCACCGTCGGCGCGCCCGCCAACGCCAGCGACGCGAGCGGCACCGGCGGCCCGAGCGGCAGCGGCGCGGTCGCGGGGTCGGCCAGCGGCGACGCGCAGAGCTCGCAGGCGCCCACGCAGGCCGCGGGGTCGTCGAGCGCGTCGACGAGCACCGCCGCGAGCGCCGCCCCGCCGAGCCCGACGCCGGAGGAGGTCAAGCTCGCGAAGGAGCCGGGCGACTCGCCCGAAAAGCGCGCGGCTCGCGAGAAGGTCGCGCGCGATTTCTATGCGAGGAAGGGCGAGAAGTACGACGGCGCGCTCGGCAAGAGCCGGCCGTTCAAGCTTCCCGAAGAGATGGGCGACATCGAAGATCACATGTCCGGCATCGACCTCGGCAAGCCGGTGGCGGCGGGGCCCGCTCCTCCGCTCCCCAAGACCCTCGACCAGGTGCACGTCCCGGAGCGCAAGGGGCAGTACTTCGCCAAGGAAGGCGTGACGCCCGAGCAGCTCAGCGTCGGCCGGCAGGGCATCGACCCGCGCACCAAGGCCGAGGTGACGAAGTCCACCGACACCTACGAGATGCCCCCCGACGGCCCGTACCTCAACTCGACCGCGTCGAAGAAGGACGACACGTGGTCGGTTCCGGGCAAGGTCCAACCGGGGGAGGGCGGAGGCGAGCAGTACTACGTGCCGGATCAGTCGAAGACGACCAACAAGACCGGCTCCCCGTAGCCGTCCGCGAGGCCACGCATGGCGTCCGTCCCGCTCCCCATTCGCTCGCGCAAGGACTTCCAGGCCGCGCTCGCCGAGGCCATCGGCGTCGTCGCCGAGCTCGTCCGCGCTGCGCCCCGCTTCGAGCCGTACCTCGAGATCGAGATGCAGCTCGACGCGATGAGACGCTGGACGGCCGACGGCCGCGAGCCGCTGCCCGACGAGCGCAAGTCGGTCACCATCGGCCTCGTCATCATCCGCGAGCTCGACCCGCAGCCCGACGCCGAAACGTACGAAAAGCACGAGCTGCTGCGCGCGTGTCACCACTACTTCCGGCAGTGGCCGCCCGATGGGCGGCCACCCTACGAGTGAAGACGGACGCTGCCCGCCCGGTCGCGCCGGATCACGCGATCTTCTGGTACTTGGCGGCGAGCGCGCCGCAGATCGGGCACTTCTCGGGCACGGTGCCGAACTCGATGTCTCCGCACACGGGGCAGAGATAGACGTCCATCTCCGACAGGTCCCCTCCCGACTTCATGGCCAGGAGCGCCTGCGCGAACAGCTTGGCGTGCACCTGTTCGGCCGCGTTGGCGAAGCCGAGCATGGTCTTGCCCTTGTGCCCCTCGGCCTTCGCCTGATCGACCATCGGCGGGTACATCTCGGTGAACTCGTACGTCTCGCCGGTGACGGCCGCCTCGAGGTTCTGCAGCGTGGTCCCGACGCCGCCGAGGTTGGTGAAGTGGGCGAGCGCGTGGATGGTCTCGGCGTCGGCGGCGGCGCGGAACAGGCGCGCGATCTGCGGCAGCCCTTCCTTGTCGGCGGCGCGCGCGAACGCGAGGTACTTTCGGTTGGCCTGGCTCTCGCCGGCGAAGGCGACGGCGAGGTTCTCGTTGGTCGTGGGCATGGCGATCCTCCTCGGGTGGACTGTGCGGGTGGCGTTAGCAGAGCCCTCCGCGCCCCGCTACGCGCGGGGTTTGCGCCCGGGGCCGGCCGCGGATCAGCGCTGCTTGCGGGGATCGAACGCGAGCTCGAACAGCAGCCCTGGATCGCTGTCGAGCGAGTCGAGCTCGCCGCCCGGCCCCTCCTTTGCGTCGCCGGCGAGCCTCTCGTAGATGTCCGCGCGCTGGTCCGAGAGGACGTTCAGGCGCTCCGTCGCGCCGCGGAGCATGGCTGCCGCGCTCGTCGCGACGTGCTGCTGGAAGCGCAGCGAGATCGGCGTCGTCGTGCTCATCAGGCGCGCGAAGGTGTCGGCGCCGAGCTCGAGCACGACCGCGTCGCCCGAGGCCGCGAGGTTCTCATCGCGGACCTTTCCCTCGAGGAGCTCGGCGAAGCCGACGAGCGTGCCGGCGCGCTCGGTGCCCACCACGAAGAGGCGCTTCTGCACGGCGCGGACGCGATCGACCTTCCCGCGGAGCACGAGGAAGCACGACCGAGCCGGCGTGCCTTGCTGCGCGAAGACCGCGCCCGAAGCGTACGAGAGGGCGCGCCCAGCCTCCGCGAACCAGGCGACGTCGGCGTCGGCGTAGGTCGCGAGCGCGGGCTCGGCGCGGAGCACGTTCGGATCGATCACGGGCGCCTCCTCGGCAGCTCGAGCTCGGGGATGACGGGGACATCGAGGGCAGGCCGTGGCGCCGCCTCGCCCGCGATCGCGGGGGCGAGCGGGCGTTCGATCGGCGCCGGCGCGGGCGGATCGTCGAGCTCGAGCACCGGGGCCGCGCGCGCCTTCGCGGCCGGCGGCGCCGCGACCGTCGGGGGTGGGTCGATCGGGGGCGAGGGATCGCGGGCCGCCGGGGCGCTGGCAGGGGGCTGCGCGGGCGCGTCGTGCCCGGCCCGCGGCGCCGCGTCGAGGCGGGACGCGCCGTCGAGCTGGCGCACGATCTGGTCGGTGGTCCAGCGGAGTCGGCGCACCGCGGTGGCCGCGATCGATCGCAGCAGCGTCGTCGCGGCGACCGGCGCCTCGCGGGCGAGCCGCGCGAGGCCGTCGCGCGACAGCTCGTAGACGACCGTGCGCTCGGCGGCGACGAGCGTCGCGCTGCGCGGCTGCGCGTCGACGACGGCCAGCTCGCCGACGATGTCCCCGGGGCCGAAGCGCGCGAGCTCGACCTCGAGCCCGCTCGGCCGCCGCACGCGCGCGAGGAGCGTGCCCTCGGCGATCACCATCAGCGTGTCGCCGAGGTCTCCCTGGGCGAACAGCACGTCGCCGGGCAGGCCCTGCCGCGCGCGGAGGACCGAGATCACCGCGTCGCAGTCGGCGTCGCCGAGCGTCGCGAACGGCTTGGCCATGCGGAGCGCGTCCCGCCGGCTCGTCGCGCTGGGGTTCATCGGTGGCCATGCTACCAAGCGATCCTGCCGCGCGGGGAGTCGCCGCGCGCTTCAGCCCGGCCCGAGGCGCGCGAGGACGGCGCGCACGGCCTCGGCGCGCTTCGCGAGGTCCTTGTCGAGCGCGTCGAGGCGCTTGCGGAGCGCGTCGATCCGGTCCTCCGCGGCCACGAGGCGCTTGACGATCGCCTGCGCCCCCACCGCGCGCTCGCCGAAGGCCTTCGCGTCGTCGCGGTAGCGCGCGAGGTCCTTCTCGACGCGGCCGAGGTCCTCGCGCGCCGCCGCGATCTCGGCGCGGGTCTCCTCGAGATCCTTCTGCCGCGCGCCGGCCTCGCCCGCGATCGCGCGATCGGCCGAGGGCAGCTCCGCGAGCGCGGCGAGCTCGCCGAGGCGCTTCGCGGTGCGGTCGTCGTTGCCGGCGCTGCGGGCGAGCCCTTCGACGCTCGTGACCGTCCGCTCGAGCGTCTTGCGCGCTTCCACCTTGAACACGACGAGCGGACGCGCGCTCTCGGCGTCGTAGTCGACGGCGTCGGCGCCGGCGAGCGTCGCGTTGCGCTTGAAATCGAGCACGATGTGCACGGATCGCGGCTGGCCGGCGCGGTTCTCGACGTGCCAGCGCGTCTCGGTCGTGCGGAGGAAGTGCTCGGTGAGCTGGGTGCCGGCGAAGGTGATCCGCTGCACCTTCTCCGCGACGCGCTCGACGCGATCGACCTTGGCCTCGACGTCGAGGTCGACGCCGTGCGTGATGAAGCGGCGCTCCCCGGGCTTGAGCCGATCGAGCCCGGCCTCGCCTGCGAACCCGCCCTCGGCGAAGAACGCGATCGGCCCCGGCGGGAGCGTCTGCGCCGTCGCGTTGACGAAGCGCACGGCGCTCCGCGCGATCGACGACGATCGCGGGTCGACCCACGCGATGGGCTCGACCTCGACGCTCTGGTGGAGGAACGGCACCAGCGCGGAGGCGTGCGCGCGCAGGGCGAGCGCGCTCGGCATCGAGTACACGAACAGGGCGCCCGCCTCGGTGCCGGCCGCCTTCGCGACGCTCGCGAGGTCGCCGACCGCGAGCAGCGAGCTCGCGGAGACGGACCCGGTGCCGGACCCGTGCCCGATCGTGCCGATCGATCCGAGCCCGATGCCCTCGCCCGTCCCTCCGCCTCCCTCGCCGGTGCCCGACAGGCCGATCCCGCCGGCGCCGAAGCTCTCGCCGAGGTGGTCGCCCCACAGCGTGTCGGCCGTGCGCCCCATGAGCTGCGGCACGGTGCTCAGCTCATTTTGAGGGGTGACGAGCTCGCGCTTCGCGTACCGAGGCGCCGCGAGCGGGAACAGGAACGAGTCCGGCCTCCCGTTGACGAGCTCCACGTGCACGTCCCCCCAGTCCTCGTCGGTGTCGTTGTGCAGCAGCGCCCAGCCCTGCAGGATGGGCTTGCCCTCGCGCGGCATCACGAGGCGGTAGGTCGTGCGCCACACGGGCGCCTCCGCGATGTAGCCGAGCGTCACCGGCGCGCCCGGGTCGCCCAGCACGCGCAGCGCGTGGCGGCCCTGCCCGCCGTGCGCGAGCAGCGACGCGAGCGCCGCGTCGACCCGCGCGGCCTGCGCCGGGTCGGTCGGGCGCACCGACTCGATCGTCGACCCGTCGACCCGCACGACCTCGGCGTGCTCTCCGAGCAGCGTGAGCAGGAGCCGAGGCGCGCGGGGCTTTTCGTGGGCGCCGTCCTTCGCGCCGGGATCGGCCTTCGGCGCGGGCTCCGCGGCGACCTTCTCGACGTGCACGAGCCGCCCGGTGATCGTCGCGATCGCGGTGCGCACCGCGACCGTCGAGCCCTCGAGGCTCGTGAGCAGCGCCTCGTAGGTCACGGGCGCGTCCGCGTCGAGCGGCAGGCCCGCCATCGCGCGCGCCATGCCGCGGCTCAGGCTGCTGCCGAACTCGACGCCGCCGACGTGCGCCTTCGCGCCGGGCGTGAGCACGACGAGCGTCTTGAGCGCGTCGTCGAGGTGGCCCGCCGGGACCGGCAGCGTCTGCGCGGCGCCCGTCGCGGGCAGCGTGCCGGAACGCTCGAAGTAGCCGACGCCGGTCTCGTAGAGGCGCAGCGTGCGGAGCGGCAGGACGCGGGGGGCGACGGCGGGCGCGGGCGCGGCGGCGCACCCGGTGAGCGCGAGGATCGCGAGGATTGCGGAGGCGGCGAGGGGGGCGGTTCGCATCGGAGGCACCGACAGCGTACGTCGCGAGGTGTTCCACGTGGGGCGGCGATCGTGGCGGTCGCGTCGCGGCGGAAGATTGCGTCTCCGCGGTGCTTTGCCGATCCGGCGTGCGCCGCGACGTTGCATGCTGCGGCCGATGGACGAGGTGCCGACGCCGATCCGCCGCGTGATCCAGGCCGAGGCGATCGCGTGGCTCGCCGAAAACCCGCCGGATCCGGGCGCGAGCGTGATCACCTCGATGCCGGACGTCTCGGAGCTCGGCGGCCACGACCTCGCCGCGTGGCGCACGTGGTTCCTCGGCGCCGCGCGCGCGGTCCTCGCGTGGGTGCCCGATCCCGGCGTCGCGATCTTCTTCCAGAGCGACGTGCGCCACGGCGGCGCGTGGGTCGACAAGGGCTACCTCGTGCTGCGCGCGGCCGAGGACGTCGGCGCGCACCTCGTGTGGCACAAGATCGTCTGTCGCCACCCGCCCGGCACGATCTCGCTCGGGCGACCGAGCTATTCGCACATGATCTGCCTGTCGCGCGTGCCCCGCAGCTCCGGCCGACGCCCGGGGCCGGACGTCCTCGCCGACGCGGGCGCGATGACGTGGAGCCGCGCAATGGGGCTCACGGCGTGCCGCGTGGCGTGCCGCTTCCTGCGCGAAGAGACGGCCACGCGCGTGGTCGTGGACCCGTTCTGCGGCCGCGGGACGGTGCTCGCGGTCGCCAATGCGATGGGCTTCGACGCGGTCGGCGTCGATCTCTCACCGAAGCGCTGCCGCGCGGCGCGGAGCCTCGTGATCGGCGACCCGGAGAAGGTCGCCCTGCCTGCCTGAACGGCGCCGACGGAGCGCGACCGCGTCCGCTCCGATCACCGCCGGGCTGAAGAGCTTCTTCACCCTCGTCGAGACGGGCCGCAAGGGACTGCACGTCGGTCTCGCGGAGTCGATCGTCGGTCTCGTCGCGATCGCGCGGTCGACGCTCACGATCGTCGACGCGACCCGCGTCCTGCTGCGCAACGGGCCCGTCGGCGGCAACCTGGCCGACGTGAAGCGCCTCGACACGATCGCGGTGAGCTTCGATCCGGTCGCCGTCGGCGCGTGGGCCGCGACCGCGATCGGCTTGGATCCGGCGTCGATCGAGCACCTCGTCCTCGCCGCGCAGCGCGGCCTCGGCACGGCCGACTTCCGGTCGATCGGGCCGGTCGAGATCACGACCTGAGGCGCCGCGCGGTGGCCTCTCAGCGGGCCTTGGTGCGGCGCCCTCGCCGCCGCAGCGCGCCCAGGATTGAAGCTACCAGCGCGGCGGCGCCCGCCCACGGCGCCGACCGACCGGGCGCCGCGGCGCAGCTGCCCTCGAGCGCAGAGTCGTCCGTCGAGGGCGCCGCGCCCGCCGGCACGCTCCCGGCGCCCGCGTCGCAGCCCTGGCACGCGGCGGCGGCGTCGCAGTCCCCGCACGCGGCGCTGGCGTCGCAGTCCGGGCATGCGGCTCCCGCGTCGCACTCCCCCTCGCACGGGGCGCCGGCGTCGCAGTCGTCGCAGTCCGATCCGGCGTCGCACGCTCCGCAGTCGACTGCGCACGTCGCGCAGTCCTCGCCCTCGCCGCAGGCCCCGTCGCCGCAGGCCTCGCACGCGCCGCAGTCGGCCGCGCACGACGCGCAGTCCTCGTCCGCGCCGCAGGCCCCGTCGCCGCAGCAAGCGCCGCAGTCCGCCGCGCAGCCCCCGCACGTCTCGGGGGCCTCGCACGCGCCGTCGCCGCACGTCGGCGGCGTGACCACCGGCGTGAGCCGGACCGCGTCGGCCGAGATGTGCGTCCCGGCCGCGACGGCGACGGCCGGGTTGTTGTCGAACACCCGGACGTACTGCCCACCTCCCGCGGCGAAGTGGAAGGTGCCGAGCTTGCGCCAGCCGCTCGCGGAGGACTGGTCGAGCGTCACGGGGTGCGTCGCCCCGTCCGCGACCACCTCGTATCGAGTCGACTCGAACTGCGAATAGGCGGGCTCGGCGAACGCTTCGACGTCGAAGTCCCCGGCGGTCGCGAGGTGGAGCTGCCACCACGCCCAGTTGTCGGGGCGAGCCGCGCTCGTCGCGTTCGTCCAGTGGAGGCCGCCGCCCGATCCGACGGCCGCCGTGCGCCACGTGGCGGGCGGGCCGAAGCCGCGGAAGCACGCGCCGTCGTCCTCGATCGTGGCCCCCGCGGGCGGGATCACCTGGCAGGGCGTCGAGGTCGCGCAGTGGCCCGGTCGCGAGGGCTTGCCGCTGGCCTTTCCCGCGAAGATGCCCCAGTGGTTCAGGACGGACCGGAGGCCGGCGCCGTTGTTGTTGCCGTCATAGTCATTGACGTAGCCCGTCCCCTCTCTCCACAGCTCGGACGACCCCCCGCCGTCGAGATTGTACGCCTGCCACGCGCCGAGCTTGTCCATCGTCTCGGCGAGCTCGGTCCCGTACATGCCCGCGGAGGTCTGCGTGCGTCCGTCGACGACGAGCAGCAGGAAAGTCCCTCGATCCTGGGTGATCCCCATGGCCGTGCGCGGGTTGCGGGCGCGCATGTCGCTGCGGTCCGGGAAGCAGGTGGCCACCGTGGGGCTCGCGCACGTGACCCGGTGTCCCTCGGTGACGAGCTCGGGGAAGCCGCTGACGAGGGCAAGCGTCCCGGCCGGGAACGTCTCGGTGACGACGCCCGGCTTCCAGCCTCCGAGCGACAGCGCGCCCGGGTTCTGCTTCACGTGCCGCGTGTGGTTCAGCTCGACGCCGTCGTAGCCGAACGCGAGCCACCCCGCGCGGCGGTAATACCACTCCTTCGAGTACGCGGGATCGAAGCCGGTCGCGATCGGCGGCCACGCCACGCCGTCGCCCACGGCCTGCCCGTAGACGCGAGTCGGTGAGGCCTTGAAGAAATCGCCGTTCGTCGCGAGCTGCGCGCCGCTCGCCTTTGCCCAGGTGCCGGCCGAGGCGAAGCTCTTGGGGTATCGCGTCGCGTCGACGTGGACCCCGGCCTCGCAGAGGTCCACGATCACGAGCCAGGCGTTCGCCGCGGGGCTCGACGTTCGGTATTTGCGGAGCGTGACGCCCGGCCAGGGCTTGGTCTCCGAGAGCTTGTTCAGCCCGACCGCGCCCGCGGGCGCGCTGGCGAGGAGGGTCGCGGCGATCAGGGCGAGGGGAGCGGCCGGGCGACGCATGGGCACGCAGGATCGCACGAGCCGCGGCGAGCGTGTACTCGCATTGCGCGGCCCGGGATCACGCCTCCCGAGGAGGAGGCGGGCGAGTCGCCGGCGGTCCCGGCCGCCGGGGGGCGCCGTCGCGCCGCCCCGGGACCGAGTCGGTCAGCGCGGCAGGGCGCGCGTCGACCCCGCGCGAGCGAGCTGGTTCAGCTCCTCCTGGACCATGAACATCGCGATGAGCCCCGTGATGCCCACGAAGAAGGCCGCGATGTTGAGGATCAGGATCGTCTGCGACTGATCCTTGCGGTTGGGGTTCTGGGCGACGAGGATCGAATGCACCTTCTGCGCGTTGCGGTACTCGACGAACAGCCCCCAGAGCCCGCACGTGACGATGGTGAGGATCAGGTCGGTGCCCGGGTTGATGCTCTCGTCGCCCGTCGCCCGTCGGAGCTCCTCGCTCGTCTGGTAGATCCAGTAGTAGAAGTAGATGCCGCACGTGACGAGCGGCAGGAACAGCACGAGCACGCTGTTGCGCTCCTGCACGACGCCGCCCCCGCCGCCGTACGGCGTCATCCCGCCCGGCGCGCCGCCGCCGGGGGAGGGAGGCCAGCCCGCGCCGGGAGGCGGGCCGTAGCCGCCGCCGCCGGGCGGGCTTCCCCATCCGCCGCCACCGCCCGGAGGTCCGCCGCCGCCGGGCGGGCTTCCCCATCCGCCGCCGCCGGGAGGTCCGCCGCCGCCACCGGGCGGGCCGTAGCCGCCGCCACCCGGAGGCGGGCCGTAGCCGCCGCCGGGCGGGCCCCCCCATCCGCCGCCACCGCCCGGAGGTTCGCCTCCCCCAGCCGGCCCGCCGAACCCCGATCCTCCGCCGCCCGGAGGCGGGTAGTTGCCCATGCTCATGCGGTCCTCCTCGTCGGCGTCGCGCGACGTCCAGGCTCGCCATCCCCGGCAGGGATCGCACCTGCGAAGTTCGGTTCGGGAATCGAGCACGAGGTCGTCTGCAAGTGGCCGCCGTTCTTCTTGATTTGCAGATCCTGCGCGACGTTGCAGGCGAACGCGAGGGTACACGAGCGGAGGGGCTCGGACACCAACTTTGGCGAAAACTCGCCGAGGCGCCGACCGGGGAGGGGCGCCGGGGCGGTCGACCGAACCCGGTCGGAGGGGCGCAACGTCGGCATGTGAAGCGTGCCGTTCGCGCAAGCGCCGCGGGCTCGACGGCTCCTCCCGCGTCGACCGCCTCGGCTGGCGCTCGGGGCCTCAAGCTTGGCGCCGAACGGTCGATTCCCATTGAGCGATCGTCGCCGTCGTCGCTCGGTCCCGCGTCCGACCGAGCCACGGTGTCTCCCGCCGCCCTGCGGCTCCGCAATCACCTCTTGGACATGCGAACACGATCCCTGCTTGTGGCGGCTCTCCTCGCGACCGCGGCGTGCCGTGGCGCGGCCCCCTCGGATGCCCCGACAGGGGTACGCGTTCACGGCCCCCGGCTCGCGCATCGTCCGCTGGCTGGATCGCAAGGCCGTGGAGCGGATGGATAGGGAGCGAGAGGGGCGCCAAGGACGCCAAGAGCGCCAAGAGCGCCAAGAGCGCCAAGGGAAGGTCGGGGTGGGGTGCCGCGAGCCAGCGCGTCCACGCAGGGCGCATCCGCCGGCCGGCCTCCGGCCCCGCAGGGCCCGCCTCCTCCCACCTCTCGGTTGGCGTCCTTGGCGCCCTTCCGGGGCCGCACCGCGGCGCCCGTGAATGCGTACCTCCTCGGTCCGCACCGCGGCTCCGGTGACCGCGTGCCTGAAGGGCTGGCTCAGCGCGCCCTCTGTCGTCGCTTGCAGTGATGGGAAGCCGGAGCGCGCGGCGCACCCCCGCGGTGGGCCGCGGCGCAGCCGGTGGCACGAGGGGCGACGGCGCCATTCGCACCGAGCGAATCTGCCGCCCGGACGCGAGGTGCGGCGTATGCTGCGTGCCTGGGCGCCGGGCGCGATGCCTCGCGGAAAGGACGTTCCCCATGATCCACCACTCCCTCGCCTTCGCCTTCGCCACGTCGATCCTCGCCCTCGCTGCGTGCAAGAGCTCCTCGAGCAGCGGCGCCACCACCGCGACCACGGCGGGCGCGGGCGGCAGCGGCGGTGCGGCAACCGGTAGCGGCGGCGCGGCAACCGGCGGCGGCGGCGCGACCACCGGCGCGGGCGGCGGTGGCGGCGCGAGCACCTCGACCGGCAGCGGAGGCGGCTGTCACGGCGACGCCGCGACGTGGAAGGCGCTCACCGCCGGCCCGTTCCCGTGCACGAAGAGCTCGGACTGCTGCGTCATCGTCAACGGGTGCACCAACGCGGCCCAGATCGTCGGTGCCAAGGACGAGGCCGCCGCCAAGGCCGCGTGGAGCTACTGCGACGCGCAGTGCACGGCCTGCATCCCGCCGGCGATCGAGGTCGGGTGCAACGAGGGCCAGTGCGCCGGTCGCGTCGTCGACTTCGCCGATGCGTCGTCCGACCTCCTGCAGGACCACTGCGGCGTGGATCCGTCCGTGCTCACCCAGACGAGCAAGCTCCTCTTCTCCTGCGGCGACCAGTGAGCGGCCGCTCGGGGCGCGACGCCCCGGCGCGATCGGGGCGAGCCGAAGCCCGCGGCTCGATCGCGGAGGCGGCGGGCCGGTGGTTCGCCTTGCTGCTCGCGGCGTCGCCGCTGGGCTGCGTGGAGGCCCCGGCGCTGCCCGGCTCGCCCGCGCTCGCCCAGGCGCCCGGAGGCGCGCTGGATGACGAGAACGCCCGACGAGCGGCCGCCGTCGCGACCGCCCGGCGCGATCTCGCCTGCGACACGGCCGTGATCGCGCTCGCGCTCGACCGCCGCTACATGAACTCCACCACGGCGAGGTACGTGGTCGAGGGCTGCGGTCGGCGCGCGCTCTACGTGGAGGCGTGCGAGATCGGGCCGCTGTGCCGTTACCTGCTCGTCTCCGTCGTGGCGGCAGCCCCGCCTTGACCGCCGCCCCCGTGCGGCGCGGCCGCGAAGGGCTCGGCGCCCGCCGGGGCGCGGATCACGGCGAGGCCCCGAAGCTCGCCTTCGGCGCGGCTCCGCTGGAGCCCGGACGACGCGCCGCCGCGGCGCGTGCCGGTGGGTCGTCAGCCCGGCGGGGCGGGGCGCGGCACCTCGAACGGGCGCGCCCCCGGCGGCTGCGGGGTTCGCACGAGTCGGGCGGTCTCGTACCCCTTGGTCTGCAGGCGCGAGACGATGGCCTGATAGGTCGCCTCGGGCATGGTCGGCGTGCGGCTCAGGATCCAGAGGTAGTCGCGGCCCGGGTGGCCGACGACCGCCCAGCGGTAGTCGGCGTCGAGGTCGATCACCCAGTAGTCGCCCCAGAACGGGCGGAAGAAGCTCACCTCCAGCTCGGCGTTCGTCGACGGGTCGACGACGCGGGCGCGCCCGAGGGCGCTCCGCTCCGGCGCGTCGATCGCGCCCTCGCGGCACCGATTGAGCACGTCGATCTCCCCGTCGTCGCGCGCCGTGTACGTGGCCGTGCTCGCCACGCAGCCGCGCTGGAAGCTCTGGGGGAAATTGGCAATCTCGTACCAGGACCCGACGTACCGGCCGAGGTCGACGTGCGCGACCGTCTCGAGGGGTGGCAGCTTGAGGCGGTCGGTCGTGCTCGCCGTGCAGCCGGCGAGGCACGTGAGAGCGGTGAGGGCGGCCGCGAGCTTCATCGGCGACAGGGTGGCCGCTGGGGCCGAGGCCCGCAAGCGCGGTAGCTGGACCCTCGCCGAAAAGGTGCGGTCGCCGTCCCTTTCGAGCACCGGCTCGAGAGCCGGTGCAAAGCGGCCAAGAAGGCCGGGCCTTGGCCGGGCTCGGATCGATCCGAGCCCTGCTGTGCAGGGCTTCTTGGGTGCCCTGCACCGGCATTCCTGCC
>CAIVJW010000405.1 GCA_903906315.1 uncultured delta proteobacterium
AGGGCGGCGGCGGCGGCGGCGGGTAGCCGCCCAGCCCGGGATCGGGCGGCGGTCCGTAGCCGGGAGGCGGAGGGGGCGGCCCGAAGCCCGGGGGGGGCTCCTGCTGCAGCGGCGGCCCGTAGCCGGGAGGCGGCCCGAAGCCCGGCGGCGCCTGCTGCGGCGGCGGTCCGAAGCCGGGATGCGCCCCGAAGCCTGGCGGCGGAGGTGGCGGACCAAAGCCCGGCGGCGGACCGTAGCCGGGCGGCTCAGGGGGCGGCCCGAACCCGGGAGGCGGGGGCGGCGGCCCGAACCCGGGTGGGGGGGGCGGAGGCCCGAACCCGGGAGGCGGGGGCGGAGGCCCGAACCCGGGTGGGGGGGGCGGCGGCCCGAACCCGGGAGGCGGGGGCGGAGGCCCGAACCCGGGAGGCGGGGGCGGCGGCCCGAACCCGGGTGGGGGCGGAGGCGGCGGACCGTACCCCGGCGGCGGACCGAAGCCGGCGGGCGGGCCTCCGGACCCGAGCGGCGAAGCGCAAATGGCGCAGAACTTGTCGGCTGGCGTCGTGGGCGCACCGCAGCGCGGGCAGATCATCGGAGCGGTCCTCTTTCGCGCCGGGTCGAACGGCGCCACGTTCGGGGTCGCAAGCAGCCCCAGGGTGGAAGACGACGAGCACGGGCGGGCTCGTCGCGCCGCGAGCATACCGTGGCCGGAACCCTCGTGATCAAGAAGAAGCGAACGTGACGCAAACGTCGTCGCCTCCGTCGCCGTCGAGGAGCGCCTCGGCGGAGCGGCGGCGCGCGAGGGACGACGTTCCCGTCAGGGCCGTGCGGGGCACCAAGCGCGACGCATGGATCGCTCCCCGGCGGATCCCGGACATGACGACGCGCACGCGAGCTGAGCTCACGTGCGCGTCATTGCGTCGACCGAGCGCGCCCGAGGGGGCGCGTCGAGGTCAGCCGTCCTTCGCGTCGCGGACGCGGGCGGCCTTGCCCGACAGCTCGCGAAGGTAGAAGAGGCGAGCGCGGCGCACGATGCCGCGCGACACGATCTCGACCTTGTCGATGCGGGGCGAGTGCTGGAGGAAGATGCGCTCGACGCCGATGTTGAAGCTGACCTTGCGCACGGTGAACGTGCTGCGCGAGCCGGCGCGGTGCCGCTTCAGGACGACGCCCTGAAACACCTGGATGCGCTCCTTCTCGCCCTCGACGATGCGGTAGTGGACGCGCACCGAGTCGCCGACCCGGAACTCGGGGAGACCCTGGCGGGCAAGGGGGCCTTCGATCTTGGCGAGCAGGTTCGTCGTAAGCATGGCGAGGATCCTTCGAGTCTTCGTGGTCAGTCTCCGGAGTGGCGCCTTGGGAGGCGGCCGGCCGGAGGGGGACGGCATTATGCACGCGGGCTCTCGGCTGTCAACGCTCCGAGGACACTCGCGACGAGGTGCGTTCGCGAAGCGCCCGACGCCTACTTGCGCAGGCGCCGGGTTGCTCGCGCCAGCCCACGCGAAGTGGGCGGGGTGCGGGACCGCGCGGCCCCATCGAAACTACCTGCGGACGGGGATGATCTGGACGCGCCTGGCCTCGCCCTCGCCGTCGCTCTTCGTGACGACGCCAGGGAACTTTGCGAGGGCCAGGTGCACCACCCGGCGGTCCTGCGGATTCATCGGTTCGAATGTGATGATCTTGCCCTCTTCCACCGCCTGTTTGCCGAGGCGACGGGCCATCGACGAGAGCGTGTCCTCGCGCCGAGCGCGATACCCCTCCGCGTCGATGATCACGTGCCGGCGCCTCTTGCCCGGGCGATTGATGACGCGGTTCGTGAGGAACTGCACCGCCGTCAGCGTCTGGCCCTTCTTGCCGATGATCCGTCCGGCGTCCTTGCCCTCGATCTCGAGCCGGATTTCCTCCGGCGGATCCTCCTCGTCGTTTTCGAGCAGGTCGACCGTGCAGTCCATGCCCATGGCTGCCAGCACGTCGATGACGAAATCGAGCGCCTGATCGGCGCGGCCATCTTCGACGAACTCGCTCTCTTCCGAGGGCGCGTCCTGCGCGGGGCCCGGGGCCACGCCTTCCTTTTCGACCGCATCGTTATCCGCGGACACTGGCCTTTCCCTTTCCAAGCGAGGGCGTCGACTTGTCGTCGCCCAGAGTCTTCTTCTCGCGCACCTCGATCCCCGAAGAGGGCGGCGCGCCGGCGGACATGTACCGCTCCATCAACACCTGCTGGAGGATCCCGAGCCAGGTGTTCGTCATCATGTACACGCCCAAGCCTGCCGGGAGAAAGAGCATCATCACGGTGAAGATGCCCGGCATCATGTACATCATCATCTTCTGCTGAGCAGGGTCGCCCTGCGGCGGCATGAGCTTCTGCTGGATGAAGCTCGACGCGCCGAGCAGCACCGGGATGATGAAGTACTTCCCCGGCGCCGAAAGGTCGGGGATGAAGGGCCCGAAGGGCGTGTGGTAGAGCTCGACGGCCGTCTGGAGCGCCGTGTACAGGGCGAACCACACCGGCATCTGTAGCAGCACCGGGACGCAGCCCACGGCGGGGTTGACCTTGTGCTTGCGCCACAGCTCCTGCGTCGCCAAGCCACGCTGGGTTGCGTCGTCCTTGTACTTGGCGTTGAGGACATCCATCTCCGGCTTGAGCCGGCGCATCACGATGCTGTTCTTGATCTGGCTGAGCGTGAGCGGAAACAGGCCGAGCCGGACCGTGATGGTCAGCAGCACGATGGCCCAGCCCCAGCTGCCGACCATCGTCGCGAGCTGGCGCACGTACCAGACGAGCGCCTTCGCGATCGGCGAGAACCAGCCGAGGTTGATGACCTCCGAGATGCCGTGACCGGTCGCGGCGAGGACGTCGCGCTCCTTCGGGCCGGCGTAGGTCACCGCCTTGTACGACGCAGACGCCCCGGGCGCGAGCTCGAGCTCGGGCCACGCGATGCGCGCGCGGTAGATGTGGCCGTAGCTCGGATCCTTCGACTTCGAGAGCTGCGGGCTCCATACCTCTTCGATCAGCGTTTCGGCTGCCGGCGCGCCGGGGCCCTCGAGGGCCACCGCGACCTCCGAGAAGTAGCTCGAGGCCGTGGCGACCCAGCGGCCGTCGCCGGGCGCGCGGCGCCACCTCTCCGCGGTGAACTCCTTCTTCTTGAAGTCGCTCGGGCTGAAGTCGCCTGGGGTCCAGCGCTCGACCTTGTCGTTCGCGGCCGCGACCGTCTCGGTCAAGAACTCCGACTGCCGGCCGAGGCTGCCTTCGGTCTCCTGCTTCGTGCGCCACGCGGACTCCTCGACCGTCGCACGGTGCTTGCGCGGCAGTGGCCCGAGGTTCTCGACCTTCACGTCGACGCTGAGCTCGAACGCCTTGCCCGTCGCGACCACGGTCTTGGTCAGCGCGGTGACCGCGCCCTCGCGGCTCGGCAGCGGCGTGCCGGACGCGTCGGCGAAGTACGAAAACGAGCAGCTCTTGCCGTCGCTCGGCGCGAGCGTCCAGTCGACGTCGTGGACCGCGACCTGCTGCTTCGCCGGCTCGACGCCCGGAGCGAAGAGGTCCGTGCGGAGGGGCATGCGGTGTTCGAGCGACGTCGAGACGAGGTCGATCGGGTGCCCGTCGCGGGCGTACTTCGCGTCGGTCAGCAAGACGTGGCGCAGCGACGCGCCGCGCGTCGAGAGCTGGGCGTCGAAGCGCTCGCCCTTGATGGTGCACAGGCGCTCCGCGCCGCGATCGGTCGGCACGGACCAGTCGGCCGCCCCGAGCGGCTGCTTCTCCTCGTTGCCGCCGCCTCCCTTTCCCGTGATCGCGGGCAGCCCGTACTGCATGAACAGGAACAGGCCGAGGCCGATGAGGAGGAGCCTGAGAATGCCGCCGCGTTCCATGAAGTCCTTTGGAGGGGGCCCGGTGGGCCGCGCCGGCTATCGTCCGGCGCCGTCCGGCGCAGCGTGCGCCGTCGCGGTGCTCGTGGCTGAAGCGGGGGCCGTGGTCTTGGCCGCCGCGCTCGTGAACGGGAGTCGGTCGTCGGGGGGCGCGCTCGAGCGGGGCTCGTCGTGCGGAGCCGTGTCGGCCCTCGGCGGTTCTGCCGAGGCCCCGCCGGCGCGCAGAGCGGTGGGGCGACGGGGGGGCGGAGGGGGATCGTGCCCGCCCGGATGGAGCGGGTGACACCTACACAGTCGCTTGATCGAAAGCAAGGACCCCCGCAGGGGCCCGTGGCCCTCGATGCAGGCGATGGCGTACCGCGAGCAACTCGGCTGGAACCGGCACACCGGGCCCGCGAGCGCCAGGATGACCTTCGACAAGGTGGCCTGGTACAGGCGGATCAGGGTGATGAGGAGGCTCCCTAGCATGACGGACGAGGGGGCTGTGGCGACTCCGGTCGAGGAACCGTCCACCGCGTCCGGTGCGCCGGGCCGCGAGCGCCGGCCAAGCTTGTGGCTCGCATCTGGCGTGTGCAAGGCGGTCCGCCGCGTTTCGCGGCGCGCGGTCGCTTACCGGCGTGCGCGAGGCGCGGAGGGGTGGCCGACCCGGCGTGTCAGCGCGGGCAACGCCGAGCAGATCTCGGCCTCGGCTTCCGAGTAAGCGAGCGCCTGGGCGCCCGGGCGAGCCACCACGACGACGTCGACGCCTGTCGGGAACTCGGCTGCGTGATGGCGAAAGACCTCTCGAACGAGGCGCTTGCAGCGATTTCGTTCAACGGCCCCGCCGACTCGCTTGGACGCCACGACGCCGAGCCGCGTCATCCCGTCGGGCGACGCGGTCGGCGAAGCGAGCAAGAGGAAGTGGCGACCTTGAGCCTTCGCGCCCGTGTCCTGTACGCGCACGAAATCGGCCCTGCGCCGCACGCGTCGGGGGCGGCCGAGCGTGGCCGGCGCGGACGAGGCCGGCGAACCGGCCCCGGAATCCGTCACTTCTTGTAGATCGTCGGCGTGAGACGGAGCCGGCCCTTGGCGCGGCGGTTGTTGATGACCTTGCGACCACCAGAGGTGGCCATCCGAGCGCGGAAGCCGTGGGTCCGCGCGCGCCGAGTGTTGTGAGGCTGGTAGGTGCGCTTCATGGGAGGGGGCGGCAATTGAGCACATCATCTCCGCCTGGTCAACCGCGTCCGATCGCCCGTCGCCGAAAGTCGGTCTGTGCACGGTGCGCCTGGTGTACCGTCGTCGGTCCGCGTCGACTTGGTCGGCGCAGGGTGAAGGGTCACGACGAGGGCGGGTGGAGGGCGAAGTGCGGACGAACAAGGGTGGTCTCGCGCACGAGAAGTCGACGCTCGCGCGGTCGCGCCGGCGGGTGCGCATGGCGGTGCTCCTCGCGGGCGCGGCGATCGCGGTCGGCGCGCTCACTTCCGGCGAGGCGCGCGCGCAGCAGAAGACGCTCTACCTGGATCGTCTCAACATGGCCGGCGCGCCGGAGGACGGTATCGGCATCTGGCGGCCCCAGATGGGTCCGAAGACGCGATTCTTCGGCCAGCTCGGGCTCGGCTTCGCGCTCAACCCGCTGCGCGTGCAGAACGAGGTCGACGACCCGACGAAGCAGGCCTTGCTGCGCCGCAGCAACGGCGACCCGGTCACGTCGCAGCTCATCGGCTACGCCGACGTGGGCGTCGAGCTGTTCGATCGCTTCGCGTTGCAGGTCTCGCTCCCGTTCATCGTCTACCAGTCCGGCAACGCCACGAACCGCTCGGACGCCGGCGTCAACGACTCGATCAGCCCGTCGCCGAGCGCGGTGATGGACATGCGCCTCGACGCGCGCGTGATCGCGCTCCGCAGCGACGATCGCACGGCCAAGCTCGGCCTGCTCGCGGCGGCGTGGCTCCCGACCGGCGGCGCGCTCTCGTACGGCGGCGATCGGGCTGCGGGCGGCGCTCTCGGCGTGGCCGGCGAGTACGACTTCCGATCGATGTTCCTGACGCTCAACACCGGCATCCGATTTCGGCCGCAGGTCGGCATCAACGACTTCGCCGTGTCGAACGAGTGGACGTGGGGCCTCGGCGCGTTCTTGCCCTTGCGAGACGGGACGATCCGACTCGGCGCGGAGATCTTCGGCTCGACGGGGCTCGGATCCGTGAACGGCAAGAACACGACGTTCGCTGGCAAGACGACGCCGCTCGAGTGGATGCTCGAGTCGCGGCTCGCCCTCGGGCAGGCGCGGCAGGTCTACGCCGGGCTCGGTGGCGGCACGCGCATGAGCAGCGGTTACGCCCCCGATTTTCGGGCCGTGGCGCTCGTGGGTGGCTGGTTCGGCGTCGCGGACACCGATCCCCCGTCACCGGCCAAGCAGCTCAAGGCGGAGCGCTTCGTCGAGCACGGCGGCGACGCTGACCACGACGGGTTCCCCGACGACGTCGATCTCTGCCCGATGGAACCCGAGGACCACAAGCCGCCGAACACCGATGACGGCTGCCCCGCGCCGCCGGATCGCGATGGCGACGGCATCCCGGACTCGCTCGACAAGTGCCCCGATCAGGCCGAGGACCTCGACGGGATCGACGACGCGGACGGCTGCCCGGAGGACGACACGGACAACGACGGCATCGCCGACGCGCAGGACGCATGCCCGAAAGAGCCCGGCGAGCCGAGCCCGGATCCGGCCAAGAACGGCTGCCCGCAGTTCATCCGGCGCGTGTCGGGTTCGACGGAGATCCAGATCCTTCAGCAGATCCAGTTCGCCAACGCGCGGGCCGACATCCTGCCGGTGAGCTTCAAGATCCTCGACGAGGTCGTGAAGCTGTTGAAGGCGAACCTCGACATCAAGCACGTCGACATCGAGGGGCACACCGACAACCGCGGCGCGGTGAAGCTCAACGAGAAGCTCTCCAACGACCGCGCGAACAGCGTGATGAAGTACCTCGTGTCGCACGGAGTCGGAGAGGATCGGCTCTCCGCGGCCGGCTACGGCCCGCAGCGGCCCGTCGCCGACAACGAGACGCCCGACGGTCGGCAGAAGAACCGGCGCGTCGAGTTCCACATCCTCGACAGCAAGCCGAATGCGCCCCCGCCCGCCCCGACCCCCGCGCCTTCCTCGAAGCCCCCGCAGCCCGTCGGCCCGCCCCTCGAGCCGATGCCGGAGCCCGCGGATACGACCCCGTGATGGCGCGGTCGCGATCGCGATCGCGATCTTCGGGGCGGTCGCGGGCTGCGACCGCCCTCGCGGCGTGACCTACGACTGCACCTGCACGTTCCTGACCGATTTCGACGATGCGTCGCGACGCGACGTGACCGTGTGCGCGGCCTCCGACGACGACGCGCCGGCGACGGCACGCGGTTGCGCGCAGTCCGCTGCGCCTGCTCCCGTGCAAGCGTGTGGTTGCGTTCGGCGCGAAGGCGCGGGCGCGTGCCGCACGGGCGACTGCGAAGCGCGCTGAGCGGGCCGCCGCCGCGGGGCGCGGCTTCGCGATCGACCCGCGGCGAGCGCCCCCTCGCCGGGCGGGGCGCGCTGGTTGCTCAAGGCGTGGTCCGCGTGCGCTCCGGCTGCGCGTCGGTGCCGCGAACACCCCGCGCGGCGGGGCCTGCCACCAGCGCCAGGAGCCCGAGCACGGCGCTGGCGACGACCGCTGCCGTGATCACGACGACCGCAACGAACGCCGGGGGCCGAAGGCGCCTCGATCGGGGCGGCTCCGGTTGCGGCGCCGCGCGGCGCGTCTCCGGCGGCGGCGCGACGACCGGCTCGAGGAGCGGAGCCGTCCGACGCGGGCGGCGCGGCTCGCGGGGCGGCTGCGCAGGCCAGGGATTGGCAGGGTTCGGCAGCGCTTGCGCCGGCGGGAGGGCGCCCGGGCTCGGGAGCGCCTGCGCGCGGGGCGCCGCGGGCGCGTTCACCCAGCGCGCTTGCGACGCGGCGTCCGTGCGCGGCATGGCCTGCGTGCGCTGAGGCGCGCCTCGGTCGACCGCCGCGGCCGCCGCCGCCTCGAGTCGGGTCGCGACGCGGGCGAGCTCCGTCGAGAACTCCGCTGCGCTCTGGAAGCGGTCCTCCGGGCGCTTCGCGATGGCGCGCATCACGAGGCTCTCGACCGCGGGGGGCACGGCCACGCCTGCCACCACGGACGGGAGCTCCGGCACCTCCTCGGCCTGAGCCAGCGCGAGCTCGTAGATCGCGTGAAGGTGATCGAACGGACCCCGCCCGGCGAGCAAGGCGTAGAGCACGAGCCCGGTCGAGTAGAGGTCCGTGCGCGCGTCCACCGCGACGCCGCGGGCCTGCTCCGGCGCGAAGTAGCGGGGCGTTCCGAGGGCGACGCCCTCCTCGGTGGGGTACGCGAGCGGCGCGGGGCTCGCGTCCGATCGCGCCGTCGGCAGCACCTTCGCGATGCCGAAGTCGAGCACCTTCAGGGTGCGCGGACCGCCCGGCGCGCCGCATACGAACAGGTTGTCGAGCTTCACGTCGCGGTGGACAATCCCGACGGCGTGGGCGGCGTCGAGCCCGGCGAGGGCCTGGCGCGCGAGGTCGATCGCCTCGAGCGCGGGGAGCGGTCCCCGTTGCTTGATCTCGGCCCGCAGCGTGCGGCCGATGAGCTCCTCCATGACCATGTACGGGCGCGCGTCCGCCGTCCGACCGTAGTCGTGGACCACGACCAGATTCGGATGCGCGAGCCTCGCGAGGGCCTGCGCTTCGAGCCGCATCCGGTCGACGTGGTCCGCGCGGTCCGCGAGCGCGCTGTGGAGCAGCTTGACCACGACCCGCTTGCCCAGCGCGACGTGCTCGGCGGCGAGCACCTCGCCCATGCCGCCGCGGCCGATGCGCCCGAGGGCGCGGTAGGGGGTGCCCGCGAGGACGTCGTCGGCGGGCGGCGGAGCGGGGCCTCTCGAGGAATTCACGTTCTTCACATCGTCGTACGACCACCACGGCGCTCAAGGAAAAAGCGCACAGCCCCTCGCGCTCGAGGCGCCTTCGGGGGGCGGTCTCGGCCCGGCCCCGCCGGCGAGAACCTGCGCCCGGTGCCGCGGTGCCGTGGCATACTCCCGCGAGTGCTGGCCACGGACCTCTTGCATTCCATCCCCATGTTCGAGGGGCTCGCGGCCGAGGACCTGAATCACCTCGCGTCGAAGCTGGCCGAGCGGCAGCTCAAGGCCGGCGAGCTGATCTTCAACCAGGGCGACACCGGGTCGTCGATGTACATCGTCGCCGTCGGGCACGTGAACATCCACCTGCCCGGCGAGGCCTCGCGCCGGGTGTCGCTCAAGGACATCAGCCGAGGCGAGTACTTCGGCGAGCTTGCCCTCTTCGACGACAAGCCGCGCAGCGCGAGCGCGCTCGCGACGACCGACGCGACGCTCCTCGAGCTCAGCCGCGAGGTGCTCTCCGCTTATCTCGAGCGGCGTCCACGCGCGGCGATGGCCATCCTGCGCACGATGGCCGAGCGGCTGCGCGAGACGAACGCGATGCTCTCGGAGCGCGCCGCCAAGAACGTCGTCGAGGAGATCGAGAAGAACCTCACCTGGCAGGATCGTCTCGCCGACAAGGTCGCCGAGCTCAATGGCAGCTGGTCGTTCATCCTCGGTCTCGGCGCGGTGACCGTGCTCTGGATGATCCTGAACAAGGCCCGTCTGCTCGGTGATGGGTTCGACCCGTATCCCTACGTGTTCTTCAACCTGCTGCTCGCGGTGCTGGTCGCGCTCCAGGGCCCGCTCATCGTGATGAGCCAGAACCGGCAGTCGCTCAAGGACCGCGCGCAGGCCGAGACCGACTTCAAGGTGAACCTCAAGAACGAGGTCAATATCGAATCGATCCTGCGCGAGCTGGGCGAGTTCCGCGCCGAGGCGAATCTGCGGCTCGTGGAGCTCGAGCGGCGCGCCGGAGTGCCGGAGTCGACCCCGCCGCCGTCCCGAACGACCGACGCCGCCGGGCCCTGATCAGAACGCGCCTTCGATCGTGAGGCGTGCCGGGCCTACGGAGAGGCTGGCTCGCGGCGGCTTCGCGGGTTCGGCCGGCTTCGCGGTCGCCCAGATCACGACGGCCGTGCCCGCGGCCGCGCCCGCGCCGATCCACAGCGCGAGCGAGGCTGCGTCGAGCGCCCGCACCGTGTCGCGCGCGCTCGCGTCGCAGGTCGCGGGACCGGCGCACCCTTCGCGTGCGGCATCGTTCTTCGCGCCCGCGGCGACGAACGTCCCGGCCCCCGCGGCGGCGAGCGCCACGGCCGCGCCGCCCAGCACGATCACCGCCGCGCCCGGGCCGCCGGTCTTCGGCGAGGCGGGGGCGGGCGCTTCGCGCGGGCGGTCGGGGGTCGCCGGCGAAGGCGCGGCTTTCGGCTCGGCGACGCGCGCAGGTGGCGTCGCCTGCGCGGGCGCGTCACGCAGGTCGAGGCGCACTCGCTCCGATGCGCCCTCGTCGAGGTGGACGGTCGCGCGGAACGCCTCGCGCTGCCCCGCGCGAGCGACCACCTCGCGATCGCCGGGGCTCATGCGCAGCGGCGTGCTCCAGCAGCTCCGAGGCACGCTCGCGCCGTCCACCAGCACGTCGAACGGCGCGTCGCTCGGGTCGACCTCCAGCGTCAACCGCGGCACGCGCCCTTCGAGCGCCGCGAGGCGAGGCTGCACGAGCCTGAGCACGTCCTTCGCCGAGTGCCGCTCGGCGAGGTCCTCGGCGAGCTCGAAGTCGGCGAGCGCCTCGGCGAGCTGACCGAGGTGCTCCTCGCAGTTCGCGATGTGGAACAAGACGCCCGGCGTCGACTTGATCCGGGCGACCTCACGGAGCGCCTCGATCGCCTCGGCCCAGCGACCGGCGCGCTCGGCGGCCTCGCCGCGCGCGAAGATGGCCTTTGCCCGGCGGATCTCGGCCTTGTCCGCGTCGACCGACTGGGCCCGGACCGGGCCGGCCAGCGTCAACGCGAGCGACGCCACGACCCAGGAGTGGAGGGCTCGTGCTCTCATGGTCGACCATGAAAATAGCCGACTCGAGGGCCGAACCCAAGCGCTGATCGCGTCACCTGGCGAACGCGCTGCCCGTCCACCGGTACCGCACCGGTTGCGCGCCGCCCCACGGCAGGATCAGCGGCTCCAGGCCACCCGCGGGCCCGAGGTCCTGGGCCCACGGGTACGTCTTCTCGGTCCAGTCGGTGGCCTTGCCCGGCGCGAGCTCGATCTCCGCCGCCTTGCCGGCCGCCACCCACCGCATCGCGCCCTGGACCCGCTGCGCTCCGACCGACCGCGCGAGCTCGGCGCCGAAGACGCGCCGGAGGCCCTCCTCCGTCACCTGGAAGACGAGCACGATCTCGCGATCGACCGTGCCGGCACCGCCGGACTCAGGCGTCGCCGGCGCTCGCTGGATGGCCTTGACGACGAGCTCCTGTTTGCCGTCGCCGGTCGCGTCGCGCGTGGACAGGTCCATCACGTCGGCGTCGGAGGCGAGCTGCGGCAGCGTGAGGAACGCGTACCCCTTCCCGCCGCGGTAGCCCTTGCCGAACACGACGAGAGCGCGCCCGTGCAGCAGCACCCGCTCGACGCGTGCGTCGCCGGCGACGTCGACCGCGAGGTCGAACCGAGGCTTGCCCGTCGCCCCGCGCTCGCGCTTGTAGATGGCGTACACCTCGGCCTGCTGCTCCTCCGCGCTCGGGGGGCGGGGCGGCGGCGCGGCGGCGGCCGCTTGCGGTGCGGGTGCTGGCGTCGCGGCTTGCCTCTGCTCGTCGGCCTTCGCATAGGCCGCGCCGGCGAGCCTGTACGTCTGCGATCGCACGGACCCCCACGGGAGCAGCACGGGGTCGAACGACGTCTCGGTCGGCTCGCGGTAGCTCCCGGCGTCGAAGCCCTTCGATGCGCCGAGATCGACCCGCACCGCGAGCCGCTTGCCGTCCGGCACGAGGGACACCTCGTTCGCGACCGATCCCGACTCCGCCGCGATGCCGATCTCGTGCTGGAAGATCGGGTTCGGCACCTCGCCGCCGCCGAACGCCAGGATGGCGAAGACCTCGCGGTAGCGCGACGCGCTCCCGAAGCGGCGACGCAGGACGAGCTCCGCCTTGTCGTCTCCCGTCGCGTCGCGCACGTCGAACGACGGCATCATGCCGGACGCCACGTCGACGCCGAGGTCGGCGAAGAAGTACTCCTTCCCTCCGCGGAACCCGGGACCGAGCACCACGAGCCAGCGGTCGTGGACCAGCACGCGCTCCTTCATCGCGTCGCCCGCGACGTCCGCGAACGCCTCGAACCGCGGCGTGCCTCGCAGGCCCTTTTCGCGCAAGAGCCCGTCGGCGAGCGCTTGCTCCGGCTCCGTCAGCAGGGCCGGCAGGGCTGCGTACGACGCGCCCGTGGCCGTGCCCACGACTGTGCGCTCGCCGCCGCTCGCGTCGTCGACGTCGTGGACGAACAGGCCGGCGCGCAGGCCGACGCGCGTCGTTTGTGCTTCAGGGATGGCCGACCAGGGGAGGCTCGCCTCGATCGTGTAGCCGCCTTGCCGAGGCGCCTCGACGACGCGCGCGGAGGCGATCCCCGCGCCGCCCGACCGCGCCGAGCCGGGTGACTTGCCCGGGTCCCCCGGGTAGATCGCGATCGATCGCGTCGCGCCGCCGGGGAAGCCGATCACGAGCTCGACGTGGTCCCCGCCGGCCACGAGCTTGTCATCGGTGACGTCGGCCGCGACGTAGACCCTCGCGTCGTCGTACGCGACCGTCGCGCGAGCCTCGAGATCCGGCCTGGCCGCGCGCCCCTTCAGTGCGTGCGACAGCGGCGTGAGCGCCTCCGGCCACTCCTTCGGTACGCCGTCGAGCTTGAGGTCCCTGGCGCCGACGAGGTCCGCGCGCAGCGACGTCCCATCGGCGTGCGCCTCGGCGGGCGCTGCGCCGATCGAGGCGCCTATCGCGATCGCGATCGCGATCCGAGCGGCACGCGAGAGGCATCGGGGGAGGAGGCACCGGGCGAGGGGGCGGCCGTGCATGTCGACCCGCGAGCGTAGCGCAGGTCGACGGTGCGCGGCGCGCCGGTGCTACGGGCGAGCCGGCGGCAGGCTGCCGGAGGCCGGGGGATCCGCGTCCTTCGGGTAGAGCATCCGGTAGCCGAGCTTGCCCACCTCGATGGCCGGCACGATGACGGCCGAGAGCGCGAGCAGCACCATCCACTCGTTCGACGACATCGAGTACGTGCGGAACACGGGCCGGAGCGCGGGGACGAGCACGGCGACGAGGTGGATGGCGGCGCTGAACGCGCACGCGGCGAGCAGCGGTGGGCTCACGAGCGGCCGCGATTGCAGGAACGAGCGCGAGGGGCTGCGGCAACTCCAGGCGTGGAAGAGGGGCGAGAGCGCGAGCAGGGAGAACGCGACCGCCCGCGTGCGCAGCAGGGCGTCCTCGGCCTGCGGCGCCGTCGCGTAGAGCGCGATCGCGGCGGCCCCCATGATGCCGCCGGTGTACGCGATGCCGATGAAGTCGCGCTTCGTCAGCAGCCCGTCGTTCGGGTTGCGGGGCGCCTCGCTCATCAGGTGCGCGTCGGGCGGGTCGACGCCGAGCGCGAGCGCAGGCAGGCCGTTCGTCACGAGGTTGATCCACAGGATCATGAGCGGCGTGAGCGGCGGCCAGTGCCCGATGAGCGACACGACGAACACGGCCACGAGCAGGCCCATGTTCGACGAGAGCAAGAAGAAGATGAACTTCTGAATATTGCGGTAGATCGCGCGCCCTTCGCGGACGGCCTCGACGATCGTCGCGAAGTTGTCGTCGGCCAGCACGAGGTCCGCGGCCTGGCGCGCGACGTCCGTGCCGCCGAGCCCCATGGCCACGCCGATGTGCGCCTCGCGCAGCGCGGGCGCGTCGTTCACGCCGTCGCCGGTCATCGCGACCACGTGCCCGCGCGCCTTGAACGCCCGCACGATGCGGAGCTTCTGCTCGGCCGTCGTCCGCGCGAACACGCGCAGGTGCATGACGCGCGCGGCGAGCTCCTCGTCCGAGATCGCGGTGAGCTCCGACCCCGTGATGGCCTCGTCGCCCTCTTCCCACATCCCGATCTCGCGCGCGATCGCCGCGGCGGTCAGCTTGTGGTCTCCCGTGATCATGACGGCCCGGATGCCGGCCTTGCGACAGGTCGCGACCGCGTCCTTCACCGTGGCGCGCGGCGGGTCCATCATCCCGACCAGGCCGAGGAACGTGAGCTCTCGCTCCGACTCGTCGCCGAGCGTGCTCGAGTCCGGCGGCATCTCCTCGGCGTCCGGCGGGTGCTCCGCGGCCGACTCGGCGACGGCCTTCGGCACCCGCACGCGCCGGCAGATGCCGAGCACGCGCAGCGCCTGCGAGCTCATCCGATCGGCGACGGCGAGGATCGCCTCGCGGTCCTCGTCGGAGAGCAGGCGGACGCCGTCTCCGTACGCGAGCTTCACGCAGCGCGGGAGGAGCACGTCGACGCTGCCCTTCACGTGCGCGATCTCGCGGCCGTGCCGGTCGCGCGTGATGACCGTCATCCGCTTGCGGTCGCTGTCGAACGGCATCTCGTGCACGAACTCGTGCGCCGGCGCGATGGACTCGCGCGCGAGGCCGCCCTTGGCGGAGAGCGTGAGCAGGGCGCCCTCGGTCGGGTCGCCGATCGTCTTCCAGCGCCCGTCGGCCGGATCGCGCTCGATCGTGGCGTTGTTGCAGAGCGCGGCGGTCTGGAGCATGTACGCGAGCGGCGCCGGGACGTCGTGGACCTCGGCGCCGTCCTCGGTGCGGAACTGGCCGCGCGGCTCGTAGCCCTCGCCGGTCACGCGATAGAGGCGCCCGCCGGCCCACGCGGCGCGGACGGTCATCTCGTTCTGCGTCAGCGTGCCCGTCTTGTCCGACGCGATCACCGTCGCGGCGCCGAGCGTCTCGACGGCGGGGAGCTTGCGCACGATCGCGCCGCGCTTCGCCATCCGCTGCATGCCGAGCGCGAGCGTGATCGTCGTGATCGCGGGCAGGCCCTCGGGGATGGCGGCGACCGCGAGGCTCACCGCCTCGAGCAGGAGCTCGTGCAGCGGCCGGAACGGCGCGCCGGGGATGATGAAGCGCTTCGCCCAACCCCAGCCGAGCAGGATGACCGACAGCGCCAGGCACACGCGGAGGATCCACGCGCCGAAGGCGTCGAGGCGCTGCTCGAGCGGGGTCTTCTGGTCGCCCACCGAGCGGATCATCTCGCCGATCTTGCCGAGCTCGGTGTGCGTGCCCGTCGCGGTGACGACCGCGCGCGCCTTGCCGCGCATCACGCTCGTGCCCGTGAACACCATCGTCGCGCGGTCGGCCAGCGGCGCGTCGGTCGCGACGGGGGCGAGGGCGTCCTTCACCGACGCCGAGCTCTCGCCCGTCAGCGTGGCCTCTTCGGCGGCGAGGTCGATCGTGCTCGCGAGCCGCGCGTCGGCGGCGATGGCGTCGCCCGCCTCGAGCTCGAGGACGTCGCCGCGCACGACCTGGGCCGCGGGGATCACCACGGTGCGCCCGCCGCGCCGCACGCGCGCGCTCGGGGCGCTGAGCTTCTGGAGGGCGTCGAGCGCGGCTTCGGCGCGGCGCTCCTGGTAGTAGCCCAGGATCGCGTTGAGAATGACGATGAGCAGGATCGCGATCGCGTCGCCGAAGCGCGCGAGGATGCCGCCCTCGGCGCCCGAGGTGAAGCCGACGACGATGGCGATGGCCGCCGCTGCGAGCAGCGTCAACACGAGCGGGTTGACGAGCTGCTCGAGGATGCGCACGAGCGCGCTCTTGCGGGGCGCGTCCGGGATGCTGTTCGGACCCTCGTCGGCGAGTCGGCGCGCGGCCTCCGCGTCGTCGAGGCCCTTGGCGATCTCGACGCCGGCGCGGCCGAGGACGACCGAGACCTCCTCGGCGTGGGCGAGCGCGTTCGGATCCGGAGCGGCTGCGCCCTTGGTGGGGGCGGTGTCCTTGGGGTTGCCGGCCATGTGCGCCGGCTACCGCTTCATCCGGGCCTGCTCGCGCTGCTCCTCGGCCTCGAGCTCGGCGAGGGCGGCGGCGAGCTCGTCCTGCTCGGCCTTCGGCACCGGCGCGCCGGGGGCCTCGCTCGGCGCCGCCACGCGCATGCCGGGGGCGGCCTCCTTCGGCGGCGCGGGCGGGGCGACGCCCATCTTTCGCTTGAGCGCGAGCAGATCCTCGTCGGCGCCCGCCGTCGCTTCCAGCTGGCCGAACTTGTGCGCCAGCGTGTCGCCCGAGTACTCCTCGGCGAGCTCCGTCGTCGCCTCGGCCTCGGCCTCGATCTGGTCGATCTTCTGCGACATGCGGTCGAACGTCTCGAAGGCCGAGGCGTTCTGCAGGCCGCTCATCGTCTCCTGGATGGCCTTCTGCGCCTCGGCGCGCTTCTTCCGCGCGATGAGGACGTTCTTCTTGCGCTTGGCCTCCTCGATCTTCGCGTTCAGGAGCTTGAGCGCGGTCTTGAGCTGGTCGACCGCCTGCTTCTGCTTCTGCCACTGATCCTTGAGCGTCGTGGCGAGCTGGTCGTGCTCCTTCTTGCGCCCGAGGGCCTCCTTCGCGAGCACGTCGTCGCCGGCCTTGATGGCCAGCATCGCGCGCCGCTCCCACTCGGCGGCGTTCGCGGCCTCCTGCTCGGCCTGCTTGGCGAGGCGCTTCTCGTCCGCGATCGAGACGGCGACTTGCTTCTTCGCCTCGATCAGCTGGTTTGCCATGTCCAAAACGACCTGGTTCAGCATCTTCTCGGGGTCTTCCGAGCTGCTGATGAGGTCGTTCAGGTTCGATTTGATGAGGGTCGCGAGGCGCGCGAAGATTCCCATGGTCGAATACCCTTGGTCTGGTTCAGGCCAGGTCGCGCAGCACCGAGATGTGGCGGGCTAGCGCGAGGTCGATGTCGCTGAGGGTGGCTTCGAGCTCGTTCTGGTCGAGGTTCTCGAGCTCGAGCGCGGCCGACAGCACCACGGTGTGGTCGTCGATGCCGTACGCGGCGTGCATGAGGTCGGTCGCGTTGTACTCGAGCAGCCGTCGGAACAGGCTCGCCTGGTGGGCGTCGTCCTTTGGCAGCGGTCCGATCGCGACGCGGACCGCGACGATCGGCGGCGCCACGCGGATGGCGACGGGTGGCACGTCGGCGCCGGCGTGGATGAGGTAGGTCCCCCCATCGTTTACGAAGCGTCGGTCGAGGGCCAGGAGGTAGTTCTCTACGTCCTCGTGGGTTCGCGGCATGGGGGCGGAGACTAGCACTCCTTGTCGCCGCGATGGCGGGCCGGCGAGCCGCGCCGCTTTTGTCTCCCCCTTTTCGGCCGTCGGATGGTACGGTCCCGATCCAGGTTCAGTGGCGATCCACCCGGGCGACACCCTCGCAGGCTATCGCGTCACGCGGCTCCTCGGCCGCGGCGGCATGGGAGAGGTGTGGGCGGCGGTCGATCCGCGCAGCGAGCGGAGCGTCGCCGTCAAGGTGCTGCTCCCTCGCGCCGCGCTGAAGCCCGATCTCGTCCGGCGGTTCGAGCGCGAAGCGAAGATCACGAGCGCCATCAACAGCCCCTACGTTTGCCGCCTGATCGACGTCGGCACGACCGACGACGGCGGGCACCTCCTGGTCTTCGAGGAGCTCTCGGGCGAGTCGCTCGCCGACCGCCTGAAGCGCGAGCAGTACCTGCCCTTCAGCGAGGTCGGCCCGATCATCGAGGACGTCCTGCGCGGGCTCGCCGCCGCGCACGCCGCCGGCGTCGTCCACCGCGACCTCAAGCCCGGCAACATCTTCCTCGAGCTCGGCCCCGCGCCCGGGCGGCAGGAGCGCGCCAAGATCCTCGACTTCGGCATCTCGAAGCTCACCCGGACCGAGGACGAGGAGCCGACGCTCACCGCGTTCGACGCGACGCTCGGCTCGTTCGCGTACATGGCGCCCGAGCAGGTGCGGGGCGCCGCGCGCGCCGACGAGCGCGCGGACCTCTACGCCGTCGGTGCGGTGGCGTTCCGATCGCTGTCGGGGCGCTTGCCGTTCGAGGGCACGAGCGCCGCGGTGATGGTGTCGCTGAAGCTCGACAGGTCCGCGCCTTCGCTCGAAGAAGCGACCGGCGAGCGCTGGCCTGCGGGCATCGAGCGGTTCCTCGAGCGCGCCCTCGATCGCAAGCGAGAGAAGCGGTTCGCGACGGCGCTCGAGGCGCTCGACGCGTGGATCGCGATCCAGCCCGACCCGGGCGCGCGCGATCTCCGCACGCCGGTGCGCCCGCCGGCGCCGTCGTTCCCGCTGCTCGAGGAGCCGACGATCGTCGACGACCCGCCCACCATGACCGTCGCGGGCGTCTCCGACGACACGACGGGCGACACGTTCCCGCGTCCGCGGGCCGACGAGGCCCCGGACGCGCACATCGCGCCGAAGAAGCCGGGAAGGAGCTAGCGTTGCTCGAGGTCACCGTCGGAACAAGGAGCCGGGTCGAGGTGCGCGGGGGGCGGGTCCGGCCGGTCAAGGCGACCACGTGGACGGAGATCGGGACCGATCCGGTCGTGGTGGGGCGCAACGCGGCCTGCCAGATCGTGCTCGACGACGGCAAGGTCAGCGCAGTGCACGCCGAGCTCGTCGCGACCGAGCAGGGCGTCCGCTTGCGCGACCTCGGCAGCCGGAACGGCAGCTGGGTCGGCGCCGTCCGCATCGGCGAGGTGTGCCTCACGACCGCCTGCAAGGTCCGGCTCGGCGAGACGGAGATCGCGTTCGAGCCCGCGCGGCCCGAGCGCATCGCGGTGCCGCAGATCCCCGCGTTCGGCCCGCTGGTCGCGCAGAGCCTCGTGATGCGGGCGATCTTCGACCGACTGTCGAAGGTCGGCCCGACCGATCTCACGGTGCTCGTCGGCGGCGAGACCGGCACGGGCAAGGAGCTCGTCGCGCTCGCGCTGCACATGGCCAGCTCGCGCGCGAAGAAGCCGTTCGTCGTCGTCGATTGCGGGGCCATCCCGCCGACGCTCGCGGAGGCGACGCTCTTCGGGCACGAGCGAGGCGCGTTCACCGGCGCGATCGATCGGCGCCTGTCGCCTTTTCAGGAGGCCGACGGCGGGACGATCTTCCTCGACGAGCTCGGTGAGCTCCCGGCCGAGGTGCAGCCGAAGCTCTTGCGCGCGCTGGCCGAGCGGCGCATCAAGAGCGTCGGCGGTTCGGCGTACAAGGACGTCGACGTGCGCGTGATTGCGGCGACGCGGCGCGACCTCGTGCGCGCGGTGAACGCGGGCACGTTCCGCAGTGATCTGTACTTCCGCGTCGCGCAGGTGAAGGTCGAGCTGCCCCCGCTGCGCTCGCGGCTCGAGGACGTCCCGGTCCTCGTCCGCCGCATGCTCAAGGACCTCGGCGACGAGTCGGCCTACGAGCGCATCTCCAACACCACGCTCGAGCGGCTGATGCGGCACGACTGGCCCGGCAACGTCCGCGAGCTGCGGAACGCGGTGGCGGTCGCCTTCGCGCTCTGCAACGAGGGCGAGGAAATCGACGTCGCCTCGCACCTCGGCGCGATGACCGAGGCGCCCATCGCGGGGGTCGGGGGCGGCGCAGGCGCCTCGATCGGCGCGCTGAAGGGCCGACAGTTCCAGGACGCGAAGCGCGACGTGCTAGCCCGGTTCGAGCGCGACTACTTCGCCGCCCTGGCCGAGGAGGCGAAGGGCAACGTCTCGGAGATGGCGCGGCGCGCGGGGATGGAACGCGCTCACGTGCGCGCGTATCTGCGACGGCACGGCATCGGATCGAAGCACGAGCCGAACGATCACGACTGACGTTGCGGCCGGGCGGCTACGCGCGCGCCGGGGCCACGATCAGCGCCGCCAGGCTCTCGCCCGTCGGCGCGGCGATCGCGATGCCGGCGTCGGATCGCGCCCAGGTGCCGACGTCGCCGCTGTCGCACGCGACCACGCGGACCCCGAGCGATCGGGCCTCGCGGACGACCGTCGGCGCGGCCTCGACGGCCGAAGGGTGCACGAGCACGTCCGCGGCCTGGATCCAGGCGAGCGCCTCGCGCCGCGGCAGGGCGCCGAGCAGCGTCGCGGCGCCGCTGAGGCCCTCGGCCTTCTTCGCGAGGCTCGCGCGCTCGGGGCCGTCTCCGATGATCGCGAGCCTCACGCGCACCGATGGGCTGAGCGCCTGCGAGGCGATCACCGCGTCGATCGCGAGGTCGACGCGCTTGGTCGGGAGGAGGCGACACGCGACGACGGCGAGGCGATCGTCGGGGCCGAGCGCGAGCGACGCGCGGATCTCCGCGGCACGCGCGGCCACGTCGGGCACGTCGATCGCGGGCGGATCGACACGCGAGGCCGCGCGGAGCGCGCGCGCCGTGTCGTCGGCGAGCGCGTCCGCGAGGGCGTCGAGCGAGTGGCGCGCGGCGAAGGTGAAGCGCGATCCGCGCGCGAGGAGGCCGCCCAGCACGAGCTCGCGCAGCGGGGCGGGTGCGGCCACGAGCACGCGGACGTCCGTGCCGTGGGCGACGACGTCGAGCGGCGCGTCGTGCGCCGCGAGCAGGGGCCACGCGCAGGGGACGATCCAGTGCGCGACCGCGCGGTCCACCGGCCCGACCTCGCGCAGTCGCCGCAGCACGCCCGCGGCGAACGGGGCGGCGGCGAGGAGGCGCCACGGGGCCTCGCGGGCGCGCGCCAGGGAGCCGGGCCAGGCGAAGAGCGACCCGCCTCCGGCGCGGTGGACGACGAGGTCGCCGTGGCGAGCGGGCGGATCGAGGAGCGAGCCCCCTGGCGCGACGACGTGGACCTCATGGCCTGCGCGCGCGAGCGCTCGGGCGGACGATCGCACGAAGTGACCGGACGGGTCCTCGTCGCTGCGCGGGAACGACGTCGTGACCACGACGATGCGCATGCGAGGGGCCTTTCGGGGTGAAGGGGAAGGGGGCGATCGGTCGATCGCGCCTCGAAACGCGGGCCAACCGGCCGTGGCGCCGCGGGCGCGACGAGCTCAGGCTCGAAGGAGCGCCGAGAACTCGCCCACGAGTGTGTCGGACGGTTCGCGGGCGTCAACCGGCGCCGGTCCGCCTGCTACCTCGCCGCTCCGCGGAGCCCTGCGCGGCGGCGTCGTCGCGCCTCCCTGCGTTGCGCTCGCCGGCGCTCCGCCGGGCCTCGGTGCGCACCGCCCGGTACGCTCCCGAAGGACCGGGGCCGCTCGCGGCCCCGTCGTGACTACACCGTCGCTTCGATCCGGGCGCGCTTGCGGCGGCGGCGCGCTGCCTCGGCGGACTTCTTGCGGAGCTTGATCGAGGGCTTCATGTAGTGCCGGCGCTGCTTCAGCTCGCGGAGGATCCCCTCGGTGGCCAGCTTCCTCTTGAGGTGCTTGATGGCGCGCTCGATCCCCTTGTCTCCCACGGAGACCTCGAGCGGCTTGCACTGAATCGCGTCGGTCGGCATCGCTACGGCGTCCTTCGGATGAGTTCCAGTCGATCTGCGCCGCGCGCCTCGTCGGCGTGTCGCGGCATGCCCCGCTCCGGCGGGGGGGCGGCACTATGGCAGAGGGCCCCGAGCCTCGCAAGACCTCGCCCGACGCCCCGCGGGCGCTCCGAAGGCACCCTCGACCCCGGCCGCTGGTCGTCGATAATGGCGCGGACTGCGCCCCGGGGGGCACGGAGGATACCCATGATCGTGCTCGAGAGACCGGTTCGCTTCGAGGAGGTCGACGCGGCCGGGATCGTCTTCTTCGCCCGCTACCTGGGCTACGCCCACGAGGCGATGGAGCGCTTCTTCGCGCCGCTCGAGGGCGGGTATCCGCGGCTCATCGGCGAGCGCAAGGTGGGCCTGCCGGCCGTCCGCGTGGAGGCGGACTACCACGCGCCCACACGCTACGGCGACACGCTCCGGATCGAGACCTCGGTCGCGCGGCTCGGCAACCGCAGCGCGACGCTGCGCTACCGCATGATCCGCGCGAGCGACGGCGCGCTCGTGGCCGAGGTGAAGCACACCGTGGTCGTGAGCGACCTCGTCCTGCTCCGATCGATCGACATGCCGGACGACCTCCGCGCCGAGCTCGTGCGGCACCTCGAGCCGGCGACCACGTGACGACGCCGCGCCGTCGGGTCGCGCTGTCGCTCATCGAGGGGCGGGCGCACTACGACGAGATCGTGATGCGCGTCGTGGCGGGCGCGCGCGTCAGCGTGTGGATCGCCACGGCGAACGTGAAGGAGCTCCGCGTCGAGGCGCCGGTCGGGACGCGCGCGCGGGCGCAGGGCCGCTACGTGTCGGTGCTCGAGCTGTTCACGGGGCTCGCGGCGCGCGGCGTCGAGCTGCGGCTGCTGCACGCGGGGGTGCCGTCGCGCCCGTTTCGCGAGGAGCTCGCGCGGCGCAGGGCGCTGACGGCGGGCGGCCTCGCGATGCGGCGCTGTCCGCGCGTGCACCTCAAGATGATCGCGGTCGATGGCGCGTCGCTCTACCTCGGGTCGGCCAACTGGACGGGCGCGGGGCTCGGCGCGAAGGGCGACGGCCGTCGCAACTTCGAGGCGGGCGTGCTCACGGATGACGACGTGATGCTCGACCAGATGCAGGGCACGTTCGACTCGATCTGGTCGGGGCGCGAGTGCAAGGGGTGCCGTCTCCGGTCGCTCTGTCCCGCGCCGCTCGACGTGATCGTCGCCCCTCCTGCGCCCTCCGCTTTGCCGTTGCCGCCGCGCCCGCGATCGAGGACACGCCCGACATGAGCACTGGCCCCGATCCTCTCGCCCTCGCCCGCGTCGCGGACGCGGCGCTGAACTACGTCGCCGATGGCATGCTGCTCGGCCTCGGCACGGGGCGCGCTGCGGAGGCCTTCATCGATCGGCTCGGCGAGCGAGTGCGCGGCGGCCTGCGCGTGCGCGGTGTCGCGACGTCGGAGCGGTCGGAGGCGCTCGCCCGCAAGGCGCAGATCGAGACCATCCCGATCGAACAGGCCGGGCGCTTCGACGTGGCGTTCGACGGCGCCGACGAGGTCACGCCGGATCTCGCCCTGACCAAGGGGCTCGGCGGTGCTCTCGTGCGCGAGCGGGTCGTGGCGCGCGAGGCCGACCGCTTCGTCGTGCTCGTGACGCCGGAGAAGCTCGTCGCGCGCCTCGGCGAGCGCACGCCGGTGCCCGTCGAGGTGGTGCCCTTCGCGGTCTCGAAGGTCGAGAAGAACCTCGCCGCGCTCGGCGGCCGACCCGTGGTGCGCACGAAGGCCGACGGCTTCCCCTACCGCACGGACAACGGCAACCTCATCCTCGACACCGGCTTCGACCCGATCGCGGACCCTGCCGCGCTCGAGGCCGCCATCGATCGCATCCCGGGCGTCGTCGACTGCGGTCTGTTCGTCGGGATGGCGACGGTGGTGATCGTCGGCGGCCCCGACGCGGTCCGCGAGCTCCGTCGCGAGGGCTGAGACTCGTCCGTTATCGCGGACGCCGCCGGGCGGGCTGCGTTGCGCGCTTCCCGAGCTCCCGCTTGCTGGAGAGGCCCGGGGAGGGGTGTCCGCTATCACGGATTTTTGTAGCCAAATGCCCTTGAACCTGCCGGATCGTGGTGCTAACCATCCGTTATAGTGGCTGCGTAGGCGCGGCCGACGGAGGTTACCGATGCGGATCGCGTGGATCGGCGGGGTGGAGCGGAACGAGGGCGACCTCGTCGATCTCGCGGCGAAGGCGGGGCACGATCTCGACTTCCACGGAGGGCACGTGGGCGGGCGCGGGACGCTCGAGCTGCGGCGCGTCGTGGAGCGGGCTGACCTGGTCGTCATCCTGACGGACGTGAACAGCCACGGCGCCGTCCAGATCGCGCGCAAGCTGTGCCGTCAGGTCGGGCGGCCGATGATGCTCACGCGGCGCTGCGGCGCGTCGCGCTTCCAGCGGCTTCTCGAGGCGCTCGACGCGCGCGACCTCCGCCAGGCGAGCTGAGGCCGCGTCCTCGTACGCGGCTCCGCGCGCCGCTTCAGCCGGCGGCAGGCCGGACGGCGACGACCTGGACCGTCGCGGCGCGGCCCGTGTGGAGCGTGCCCTCGACGACGTCGCGAACGACCGCGCGCGCGACGACGAGATCGAGGCCCGCGAGGTCGTCGCGCAGGTCGTCGAGCGTGGGCAGGAGCGCGAGGTCCTTGGGCCCGCCGGTGCCGAGGGCGACCTGCTCGGGGCGATAGGACTCGACGATCATCACGCCGCCGGGGGCGAGCGCCGCCGCCGCGCGAGCGTACGCGGCGTGGCGGACGGGCGCGGGCAGGTGCGCGAAGATCGCGATGACGCCCTGGTAGGCGCCGCGATCGGGCTCGTAGGTGGCGAGGTCAGCGTGCACGGTGGTCACGGCGACGCCGCGATCGGCCGCCAGCTTTTCGGTCTTGCGCAGGCCTTCGCGCGAGAGATCCACGGCCGTCACGTCGTGGCCGAGCCCGGCGAGGAACACGGCGTTGCGGCCCTCTCCCTCGGCGAGCGCCAGCACGCGACCGCGCGGGATGCGCGCGGCCTCGGCGCGGAGGAAGTCGTTCGGCTCGGTGCCGTAGACGTAGGTGTCGCCGCCGAATCGGTCGTCCCAGGGGTTGCCGGTCATGGGTGGGGTCTCCTCGGAGGCGCGGCGCCTCAGATCGCAGCGATGGCGCGGCGGAGCTTCTCTTCGACCTCGTCGGCGAGGGCGTCGAGGCCTTCGGGGCGCGGCACGATCGACGCGAACATGGCCCTCGGCGACACGGCGGAGGCGACCATCTCGCCGTCGTCCTCGGCGAGGACCACGTTGCACGGCAGAAAGAGCCCCACGGCGAGCTCGATGCCGAGCCCGCGGTTCGCGAGCGTCGGGTTGCAGGCGCCGAGGATCAGGTACGGCGGCCGCTTGACCCCGAGCTTTTTCTCGAGCGTCGCCTGCATGTCGATCTCGGTGATCACGCCGAAGCCCTCGGCCGCGAGCGCGGCCGTGACGCGAGGACGCGCGTCGTCGATCGTGATTGGGCCGAGCCGTCGCGTGATCCCGTAGCCGACGTCGAATGCCATGACAGGGGTCCCTTCGGTGGGGGTGGTGTGAGGTGCGGCTCAGCAGCCGCCGCGAGGAGCCTCGTCGTCACCGGGCCGCGTCGACCGACGCGGAGGCGCCATTCACGTGGCGACGCCGAGGCGCGGCAGGAGCCACGCCTGCGCGACGAACCAGATCACGAGGACGATGAACGGGGTGAAGTCCATGGGGTACGCGGTGAGAGCCGCCGTGCGCGAGAAGGGTTCGGGGGGCGAGGGCGAGCCCGTCCGTCGACCCTCCCGCCGTCGGCGCCGCGTCCTCGCGCGCCCTACCGCTTCGCCTCGAGGCGCGCCCCGATCGCGTCGAGCTGCAGGTTCCCGGGCGCGCCGACGCTCGTGCGCGCCGCGAGGCTCGCGCGCGGGTCGCCGCGCTCGAGGCTGGCGATCTCGCCCGCGACCTGTTTGTACGCCTCGCGGAAGGGCACGCCGGCGACCGCGAGATCGACCGCCTTGTCGGTCGCGTAGCACTCGGCGCTGATGGCGGCGGCCATGCGCTCGCGGTCGAACGTGAGGCTCGCCACGAGCCGCGGGATCAGGCGCGCGGTGGCGATGGCCTCGTCGAGCCCGCGCATGGTCGGGGCCTTGGTCAGCTGCAGATCGCGGTGGTAGGCCGACGGCAGCGCGACGAGCGATTGCACCTCGGCGAGCGCGCCCTGGACGACGGAGCACGAGGCGCGCATCAGCTCGACCACGTCGGGGTTGCGCTTCTGCGGCATGATCGACGATCCGGTCGTGAAGGCCGGGTCGAGCTTCACGAAGCCGAGCTCCGTCATCGTGAAGATCGAGAGGTCCCAGGCGAGGCGGCGCGCGAGCGCGGAGACGTGCCACGCGGCCGAGAGCGCCTGCGCCTCGACGAGGCCTCGCGAGGTCTGCGCGGCCATGCCGTTCAGGGCGACGGCGGCGAAGCCGAGCTCGGCCGCGACGCCCTCGCGATCGAGCGGCAGGTTCACCCCGTAGCCGGCGGCGGTGCCGAGCGGGCAGCGGTCGACCAGCACGCGCGCGCCGGCGATGGAATCGAGCGCATCACACAGCCCCTCCGCGAACGAGGCTGCCCAGAAGCCGATGGAGGAGGGGACGGCGCGCTGCAGGTGGGTGTAGCCCGGCATCGGCGTCCAGGCCTCGCGGCGGGCGAGGTCGAGCAGCGTGCGGGCGCCGGCGCGAACCGCTTCGGCGAGCACGTCGAGGGCGTCGCGCTCCCAGAGGCGCGTCGCGACGAGGACCTGGTCGTTCCTGCTGCGGCCGGTGTGGACCTTCTTGCCGACGTCGCCGAGCTTCGCGACGAGGGCGACCTCGATCGCGGTGTGCCCGTCCTCGTCGGCGTCGGTCAGCACGAACGCGCCCGCGCGCTCCCGCTCGGCGATCGCGTCGAGCTCGCTCACGAGGAGCGCGACCTCGTCTGCCGTCAGGATGCCGGCTCGCCCGAGGCCGCGCACGTGCGCCACGGTGGCCCGGAGATCGTGCGCGAGCAGGCGCTGATCGAGCTGCCAGTCGTCGCGCGCGGTGTACCGCAGCATCTCGGCGTCCGCCGCGCCGCCCTTGTCCCAGAGCCGTCCGCTCATGGACGTCAGCCCAGCGTCTCGTCGACCAGCGCGCGCAGCTCGGCGAGCTTCTTCGCCTTCTGCTCGTCGACGGCCGTGCGCGGCTTCGCCGCCGCCTTGAGGTCCTGCTCGAGCACGGCGAGGTCGTCCTCGCTCGGGGCGTGGTTGCCCTTGGGCTTGCCGATGCCGAGCTTGCGGGCGAGCCAGCTGCGCGCCTCCGAGATCGAGTAGTCGCCCTTGATGACGGCGGCCGGATCGGAGCGCAGGCGGCGCAGGATCGACGCGTTCGATCGCGACCACGCCGCGCCCTCCTCGAAGGCCTCGCTCTGCGTCAGCTCGAGGTGCTTGCCCGCCTGGCGGTCGGGGACCTCGTGGAGGTGGCAGAACATCGCGAGCGCGACCGCGACCTCGCCGACCGGCATCGCGGTCGCCGACTGGATGTTCACGCCGCCACAGCTCTTCGCGTAGATGTGCGAGCCGTTGGCCATGAGCACACCGAAGCCGAGCAGCACCGCGGCGAGGTCGACGAGCGGCTCGCGCTCGAGGCGCGGGATCTCGTCGAAGCCGTCGACCTCGAACAGGAACATCGTCGCGACCGCGCGCGTCAGCGAGGTCGTGAGCGCGACGGGGTGGCTCGCCTCGCCGGCGCCCACGGTCACCGTGTAGGAGCCGTCCGCGTTGCGGCGGATCCGCTGCACGCTCGCGTCGATGACGTGGCCGCCGCCGTCGCCGCAGCCGCCGCCGGTGCCGCAGCTGCCGCCCGTGCCGCAGCTGGCCTTCTCCGTCTCGCCGTCCGGCTGCACGACTGCGATCTCGGTCTCCAGGTCGGCGAGGCCGGCGTGGTGCTGGAGGCGCGCCAGGAGGGAGGCGACGGCCTTCGGGGTGCCGTCGAAGTGATCGGGGAAGAACTCCGCCGTGGGCAGCACGAGGCCGCGGACGGGCTCGGCGCCGAGCTCGAGCAGCTCGGCGGTGCGGCGAAGGATCCAGCGCAGCTCCTGTTCAGCCGGGAAGTCCATGACGGGCGAGCATAGCAACGCACCGTGCGGCGCGCCTGTCGTAAAGTGCGGACGTGACGGACATCGCTGGCCGCAAGGCCGACCACCTCGAGCTCTGCGCGACGGGGGACGTGGGGTTCCGGGCCAAGACGACGCGGCTCGAGGACGTCGAGCTCGTCCACGACTCGCTGCCGGAGCTCGCCCTCGACGAGATCGACGCGAGCGTCACGGTCTTCGGCAAGCGGCTGCGCGCGCCCCTGTTCATTGCCGCGATGACCGGCGGGACGGATCGCGCGAGGGAGATCAACCGCGAGCTCGCGTCGATCGCCGAGGAGCGCGGGTACGGCTTCGGGCTCGGCAGCCAGCGCGCGATGCTCGGCGGCGAGCGGGTGGACACCTTCGAGGTGCGCGCCGTCGCGCCCACGACGGTGCTGCTCGGCAACCTCGGCGTGGTGCAGGCGCGCGCGCTCGGGACGGCGCAGATCGCGGATCTCGCCGCGCGCGTGGGCGCCGACGCGCTCTGCATCCACCTGAACCCGGCGCAGGAGATCGTGCAGGCCGGCGGCGACCGCGATTTCAAGGGGGCGATCGCGACGCTCGAGCGGCTGGTGGAGGAGCTGCCCATTCCGGTGGTCGCGAAGGAGACGGGGTGCGGGCTCGGTCCGCGGGCGGCGGCGAAGCTCGCGCGCGCGGGGGTGCGGCACGTCGACGTGTCGGGCGCGGGCGGCACCTCGTGGGTCGCGGTCGAGGCCGAGCGGGCGACGGCGGGGGCGCGGGCGCTCGGCGACGCGCTGCGCGAGTGGGGCGTGCCGACGGCGGCGGCGGTCGCGTTCGCTCGCGCCACGCGGCCGCGCTTTCGCACGATCATCGCGACGGGCGGGGTCGGCACCGGGCTCGACGCGGCGCGGGCGATCGCCCTCGGCGCGCACGCGGTCGGCATCGCGCGGCCGGTCCTGCAAGCGTTCGTCGGCGGCGGACGCGCGGGCGCGCGGGCGTTCCTCGAAGGGGTCGAGGCGGAGCTGCGCGCGGTGATGCTGCTCGTCGGCGCCGCGAACGTCGAGGAGCTGCGCAAGGCGCCGCGGGTGATCCGCGGCGAGCTCCGGCGCTGGATCGAGCTGACGGGCGGTCGGCGCTAGCCCGGCCGAGCCTAGGACTACTGCTGGAGACTTTGGCGGATGGGGTCTGTGGGCGGGGGCAGCGGCGGCCACGTGAGACCGGCGAGGCCGGTGAACGGCACGGTTCTGGTCGATCGTGCCGCGGGGCATGCCGGAGGGCTTGGCCTCCTTCGGCGCTGCGCGG
>CAIVJW010000406.1 GCA_903906315.1 uncultured delta proteobacterium
CCGCGCCCGCGCCGCCCGCGCTCGATCCGCCCGCGCCCCCTGCGCCGCCCGCGCCCGCGCCGCCGTAGGTCGCGCGGCACGCCGCGACCTCGTCGACGGTGCCGATGCACAGCGTCGGCCTCCGCGAGGCGCCATCCATGCGGCCATTGACCACGAAGACGACGACGTCCTCGACGCCCGTCGTGTCGACCGTCTCCGTGCCCGCGGTCGGGTCGGCGAAGCGCTTCACCTCGCCGTACTTCCCGCCGCTGTCCGGCACCATCAGCAGCGTGAGCCCGTGGGGCTCGGCCGGCCCGGAGTCGCCGTCGGGCGGCAGGACGATCGCGGCCGTGAGCGCGCCGCGCCCCTCGGGCAGCGCCTGGAAGTACTGCGAGGAGGCGTAGAACACGCGCAGTGACTCGCCCGCGTAGGGCAGCTTCGCGGGCTCGTAGGGCAGCGCGGAGTAGCCCTTTCCGTTCGCGTACGACCGCGTCGGATCGGCCCGCTTGCCGGTGAAGAGGTTCCACGTCGCGAAGTCGACGAATGCCTCGCCGAACGTCGCGCCGGCCTCCTTCTGCAGGACCGGATCGATGACGCCCCACCAGGCGGGGCTCGCCTGGCCGCCGGCGCCGTCGACCACGCTCTCCCAGATCGTGCGCACGAGCGGCTTCTGATACCGCTCCTCGAGGAACTGCCAGTAGATCGCCGTCCCGTAGCTGAACACGTCCGCGGCGCCCGGCTGCGGCTGGTCGAGCGGGCGATTCGGGTTCTCGAGGTACCCCGCAATCAGCCCCTCGAAATCACCGAGCGACGCGTCGAACGCCTCGGTCGCCCACACGGCCGTCCCCTCGGCGAGGATCGCGCCCTGCTGCGAGTCGTACGCCGACTGCACGGCGTGGAAGTACTCGTGACTGGCGAGGATGCGATTGGCCACCGTCGTCGAGGGGTATCCGTACCCCTTGAAGTCGTTCTCCTGGACCATGTGGCCGGCGCACTGGTCGAGCTTCGCGGGCCCGCAGTGGTCGTCGCTGTAATGGCCGTCTCCCTGCCCCGCGAAGTCGACGAAGTAGACGTCGAAGCGCCCGTCGCCGCCGTTGTCCGGCAGGCCGTCGTCGCCCCTCGGCGTGAGGAAGCCGAGGCCGTCGTACGCCGTCGCGACCTCCTCGTAGGTCCCGGCGGCCTGCTCGATGAAGTCCGGCACGCCCGACTGGTCCGCGTCCGTCGCGGGGACGGCGTTCGGCCCGCTTCGCGTGAAGTGCAGCAGAAAGCGGTCGCCGGCCGATGCGTGCGTCTCGACGACGTCATCCTTGCCGAACGAGAACTGCGTGCCCCGCCCGGTCGTGTCCGGCCGCGTCAGCGCGCCGAGCCTCGGGCCGTGAAGCCGCGCGGCGCTCGCGTCGCCGGAGTCGCCGGGGGCGCAGGCCGCGAGCAGCAGCGCCACCGGCGCGCCGACCAGGATCGTAGCTCGCCTCACGGCAGGAACGCCCAGCGGACGACGAAGTTCGCCGATCCGGTGTTGTCCTGAGGGATCGAGTCCTTGGTGTCGCACTGATCCTGCACGGCGGCGGTGTAGTACGACTCGACCTCGAGCTTGAGGTGCCGGCCGTCCGCCAGCGCGACGACGAAGACGTTGTGGCTCATCTTCACGCAGTTGCCGTACGTCCAGTAGCTCGAGAGCGCGTTCGCCGGCGAGCCCGGCAGTCCCGAGCCGTCCGGGATGAGCGAGCAGTCGGGCGAGTCGGTGAAGTAGTCGTCGACGTGGTAGGTGAGCTTCTCCGGGACGGCCGTCACCTCGTCGTAGGTCTTGCCGGGCACGCGCGCGGCCTGCACGCACGAGGGGCCGGAGTACTTGGAGTTGATGCGCACGACGTAGCGGCGGAAGGCGATGTCCCAGTCCATCGACTCGAGCGCCTTCTCGTCGGAGATCTCGACCTTCTCGAGCCCCGTCGCGGTGAAGCGGCCGTACGTGTACGACTCCGGCTTCGGGACGAACGCGCCTCCGGCGGTGGCGTCGACCTTCGACCGGAACCCGGCCCCGTCGGCGTCGCTCGAGATCGCGCCCTTGGTCACGTCGGACTGGAGGTTCATCTCGACGACGACCTGATCGGAGCAGGGGACGGCGGTCGGCGTCGTGCAGAGGGCCGCCGCGCCGCCCCCCGATCCGCCCGCGGCCGCGCCGCCGGTGCCGCCCGTGCCTGCGCCGCCTGCGCCTCCCGTCCCTGCGCCGCCGGCGCCGCCGGTCGTGGTCCCGGTCGTCGTGGAGGCGGTCGTCGACGACGCGGTGCTGCTCGACGAGCAACCGGAGGAGGCGACCAGGAGGGGCAGGGCGAGGGCGAGCAAAAGCGAGCGCATGGGCGCAGACTAGCGCCTTTCGGGCCCGGCGAGGCGGGGCGTCGAGCCGCACCCGGGCGCTTGCCGGGTCACGGCGGGAACGGCAGGGAGAAGTGGTCGACGGTCGTGACGTCGCGCCCGCCCTTCGGGAGCCCGCGGAGCTCGACGTCGATCCCGCCGTCGTCGACGGACACGAGCAGGAAGCCGAAGCCGCGCAGCGCGGGCCCGTCGAACCGATCGTCCTGGTGTCGCCGGTCGTCGCCGGTCGCGAGGCGCGCGCGCGGGCCGCCGCCGCCGCCGCTGACCACGAACACCTTGCCCTGCCGCTCGAAGCGCTCGTACGAGTGCACGTGCCCCGAGATGAGCGCGATCGTCTTTCGCGCCGCGACGAAGGGCGGGACGAGGCCCTCGGCGACGTGCGCCTCGTCGCCGGTGACCGTGCTGTTGGTGAAGGGCGGGTGGTGCGCGAGGAGCACCACGCCGCGCACGGCCGGGTCGGCGTCGAGCTCCGCGAGCGTGCCGTCGAGCCAGCGCCGCTGCGCGTCCCACGCGGCCGCGCCGACCGCGTCCACGTTGCTGTCGACGACGACGACCCGCAGCGGACCGAACGCGGCGACGTGCTGGTGCCGGCCGGCGAGGTCGGGGAACCGATCGAAGAAGTGGCGCCCTCGCGCGTCGCCCCAGGTGTCGTGGTTGCCGAGCGCGCCGAACGCCGGGATGAGGGCCTCGTGCAGCGGCGCCGCTAGCGCGTCGAAATCCGCCCAGCTTGCGGCCGATCCGCCGTTGAACACGAGGTCGCCGGTGAAGGCGACGAACGCGGGGCGATCGCGCGCGACGGCCGCGATCACGACCGCGCGCTCCTCGTCGTTCGACTCGCGCCAGAACTCGATCGCGCCCGTCCGCTGCACGTCGCCGACGACCGCGAACCGCGCGCCCGGGCGCCACGCGGGCAGCGCGCTCGAGAACGCCCTCGGCGGCGGGAGCGGTCCCCTGCACGTCGTGATCGCGAGCGCGAGGCCTACCGCGGCGGCGGCGCGGACGGCCCGGAGGACGCGCGCGCTGGTCACTTCGCCCCGCGATCGGCCTTCGCGAGATCGAGGTCGACCGACCAGGCCCTCGGGCCCTCGCCGTCCCACACGCGCGCGTGCCGCTCGCGCACGTCGAGCGACATCGCCGGGTCGCGGTCGACCGCGGTGCCCTCCGGGTCGCTGGCGGTCACGACCAGCCCGTCCTCGAGCGTGCACGGCGCGATGCTGCCCGCCGCGCCGTAGACGGTCACGCCGCCGCACTCGATGCGCAGCGGGCACTTCGGCGCCGCCGGGACGGCGAAGACCGTGCACGAGGCGCCCTTCTTCACCGGCGCCGGGCCCGTGACCGCCGACGCGACGGCCGAGGTCCGCAGCGCGAGGTTCGTCCCGTCGTGCAGCGCGGGCCCCGCCACCGGCGCGCTCCTCGGCTCCACCACGAGGTCGACGTGGAAGCTCGGGGCCGAGTCGGTCCACACCGAAGCGGCCCGCTTGTGCGACGCGATCGAGACCTGCGCGCGCGCCCCCGACCGCGCCCCCTTGTCCTCCCAGAGCAGCGCCGCGTACACCTGCGCGCCGCCCGGGGCGGGCTCCTCCTCGACGTTGCTCGAGCTCATCGACACGCCCTCGAGCGGATCGGTCGACCGATAGAGCGTCGTCTCGCCGCAGACGACCTCGAGCTCGTCGACCCCGAGCGACGCGCCATTCCCCCCGACCTTCGCCTCGATCGTGCACGTCGATCCGACGGCCGGCGCCGCGCCGGTCGCGCGCGACACCTTGGCCGCGAAGCGAGCCACCTCGGTGCGCCTCGGCGGCGCGGGCGCGGTCGGCGGCGCGGGCGTCACCCTCGTCGGCGTCGCGAGGACCGGCTGCGTGGGCGCGCCGGGCGGCGGCGGGAGCGGGCGCGGTCGGCTCCTCAGCGCCACCAGCCCCACCGCCCCCAGGAACACGACCCCGATGGCGCCGACCGCGATCGGCACCCCGCTCGGCATCTCCCGCCGCTTCGGGCGCAGCGCTTCGAGCTCGCGCTGCATCCCCTCGATCACGCGCCGCGCGTCGCCCATGCGCTGCTCGAGCTCGTCGACCCGCGTCCCGTCGGCCAGGCGCCGGCTCTCCTCGAGCTCCTTGTGCGTCGCGGCGAGCTCCTCTTCGAGCGTCTGGACGCGCCCGTGGAGCGCGTCGCGATCGTCGCGGTAGTTGCTCATGGCCCGAGGATCGCGCCCGGCCCCCGATCTGGCAACGACCGACCGCCTCGGCCGACGCGAGCGCCCCACGAGCCGCCCCTCGCGGGCTCGACGGGCGGGCCGTCGGAACCGGGCGCGCGGCGCACGGCCCGGGGGGATCCGAGCTCAGCGCGCGGCGGGCGCTGCGAGGTCGAGCCCGAAGAACCGGCGCATCGCGATCGCGTCGGCGGTCCGATCGCCGCGATCGTCGCGCATCACGACGCGATCGCAGCGGGCCTCGGGCGGCTCGCCGTCGCCTGCGGGCCCGAGCGTCCACACGCCGAAGAGCGGCACGACGGCGCCCGCCCGCGCGATGACGTCGGTCCGCGCGAGGATCGCGAGCCCGGCCGCGCGAGCGCCCGCGTGCACGCGATCGGGCCGCCGTCCGTCGGCGCACACCACCACGCGCCCGTTCGGGGCGACGATGCGTGCCGCGGCCGCGAGGTAGTCCTCGACGCCGCCGCGCAGCTCGATCCGCGCCGCCGCGCGCTGCGGATCCGGCGACTCGAGCGCCGTCCCGCGAGGCAGGTACGGCGGCGTCCCCGTCACGAGATCGAACCGCTCGACGAGCCCCGCCGTCACCTCGCGCAGATCGCCCAGCACGAGCCGCGTTCGCCCCGCGATCCCGTTCTCCGCGACGTTGCGCCGCGCGAGGGCGATCGACATCTCCTGCGCCTCGACGCCGAGCGCGCGCGCCGCGGGCAGCCGCCACGCGACCATCAGCAGCACCGACCCGATGCCGCAGCCGAGGTCGGCGTACGCCTGCGCGGCCGGCGCCGCGCGCGCCGCGACCCAGGCCGTCGCCAGGTCGTCGAGCGAGAAGCGGTGCCCGCGCTTGCGCTGGATCAGCCTGAAATTAGCCGTGATCGCGTCGCTCGTGAGCTCGTCCTCGCGGGGATCGGCCCCGGGGCCGATCCCGCCCGGAGCCCCCGGCGCCGCCCCGCCGGCAAGCGCACCGATCAGGGGCACTTGTGGGCGCAGTACTTCTCGACCGAGAGAAAGCAGCTCGGGCCCCAGTGCTGCTCGCAGCAGTACGGGTCCTTCGCGCAGACCGCCTGCGTGCACGTGTCGCAGCCCGCGCTGAGCGGGTCGCCGGCCGTGCAGACGCCGTGCGTGCAGCTGATCGGGCCGCCCGCGTCCGCGCCGCCCTGGCCCTGCTGACCGCCGCCGAAGCACGCGTCCGGGTTGGCGGCCGGCGTCGGCGCGTTGGGGAACGTGACCGGCGTGCACGTCGCGTTCTGCCCGCCGGGCAGCGCGAACGTCGTGTCGAAGCTCGCCTTGTCGGACTCGTACGCGAACAGCGTGCAGGACTTCTCCCACTTGAAGCCGAGCACCTTCGCCTTCGCGTGCGCGCCGGCCACGACGCCCACGAGCGCGTCGCCGTGCGCGTGCCCCTCGGGCGGCTTCGCCTGGCTGCACGTGAGGTTCGCGCCGACGTCGACGTACGGCTTGACCCACACCTCCGCGAACGCGAGGCCGAAGAGGTTCAGCGTGAACTGCGGCTTGACCTCGCAGCGCACGTGCGTGACGCCGTCGAGCGTCCACGTCGGGCCGATCGACTGGAAGGTGGCCGACTTGTCCCAGCTCGCCGAGAGGCCGCTCTGCGCGTCGTATTTGAGGCCCACGGTCACGCTCGCGGACGCCTTGCCGCCGACGTCGACCTTGATGCCGCCACCCCACTGGAAGTCGCACGAGAGCACGGCCGAGAAGTCGGCCTTCACCGGCAGCGGCAGCGGGCCGAGCTTGAAGGTGCCGAGATCGACCGGGTAGCTGAAGAGCGTCGTGTCCTGGGTCTTGGCGATCTTCTTGGCGACGAGCTTGGTGAACTGCTCGGGCGTAAGGCTCGTCTTCAGGTCGACGCCGGTCTCGATCACGATCGTCGCGTCGAGCGTGCCCGTCGCCGAGGCGTGGAAGCTGTTCAGGCTGAAGCCCTTGATGTCGGCGCCGAGGTCCCACGTCGGCGTGAAGCTCAGCGTGCCGGTCTTCACGCTCGCGAAGGCCTCGAAGCCGATCGTCGAGACCGGGTTCGTGTCGACCGTGACGTCGGCCGGCCAGGTGAAGATCTTGGTGCCCGAGAAATCGAGCAGCTTGATCGGCTTGCCGCCGCCTTGCGGGTGCAGGCCGGGCCCGACCGCGAGCGAGGCCGTCGACGGCGAGGGGCCGTCGTTGCCGAGCTCCGGCGTCTGGATCGTGAGGTTGAACGACCCGTCCTCGACCGCGTCGGTGAGGACCGCGTCCTCGGTCGCGACGACGAGGCCCTCGGCCGTCGTCGACACCGACACGACCTTGCGCAGGAAGCCGTCGGGGTTCTTGCCGCCCGGCTTCGACTGACGGTCGCCGACCAGCACCCCGCCGACGGGCGCCGCCGCGATCGCGTCCGACCCCGAGGTCGGGAAGACGAGCCGCGCGGGCTCGACCACGACGGCGTCGGCGAGGGCGCCCTCGACGATCGTGACGTGCTCGGCGAGCTTCACGTCGCCCGTGGCGGCGCCCCCGGTCGTGGCGGGATCGGTCGACGAGCTGGAGCAGGCGGCGAACGCGCCGGCGCCGACGAGGACGAACAAGGGAAGGAGGCGGGTCGCTTTCATCGGAATCTCCGGGGCTCGGCGCGGACGTTCCCGCGGGGGATCCCCCCCCGAGCGTCGAACGTCAATCGTCGGACATGACGGTCTCGGTCTGCCGATCGACCTTTTCGCGCACCTGGAAGCCGAATTTCCGGAACGCGAGGATCGCGATCAGCACCACGCACCCGATCAGCAGGATGTACTCGACCTGCTGAGCACCCCGCCGGCACGAATAGATCGCTCGGATCATGACCAACCCCGATCCTATAACAAACGCCGCGCCATCCGTCGAAACCCGCGCCCGCTGCGGCTTTCCTCGCCTCGCGTGCGCGGGTCGGGTGGTGCACGCGGGTCCCTGGGCCGGAGCGGCGACGATCCAGTGCGATACGGTGCGTGCGCCGCGCTCGGTGCGCTACGATCCGCGCGTCGTGCGGAGGATCCTCGTGGCGGCGCTGATCGTCGTCGGAGCTTGCAAGCGGTTCTCGCTCGAGGCGGACACGCGCGCCCGGTACGAGGCCGTCGTCCGCGTCTCGGTGGACGGCAAGCCGGTCGAGGGCGCGCGCATCCTGAGCCAGGGCAACGCCGTCGGTACGACGGTCGCGGACGGATCGGCGGCCTTGCGCTTCGTCGGCACCGAGGGCGAGCTCTACGACCTCGCCGTCGAGTGCCCCGCGGGCCTCCGATCGCCCGGAAAGCCCGTGCGCGTCACGCTGCGGCGGCTCGAGGGCCCGGCCTCGCGCCCCGAGTACGCGGCCGTCTGCGCGCGCGCGCTGCAGACCGTGGTGGTGGCGGTCCGCGCCGAGAACGGTCCGAACCTGCCCGTCTACCACCTCGGCAAGGAGGTCGCGCGCACCGACGCCTCGGGCGCCGCGCACGTCGCGCTGCGCCTCGCGCCCGAGGAGTCCTTCGACCTCAAGATCGGCACCGAGGCCAGCGGCGACGCCCTGCGCCCGCAGAGCCCGACGGCGTCGTTCGTCGTGAAGGACCGCGACGAGGTGCTCCTCTTCGACCAGCGCTTCACGGTCGAGAAGAAGCGCGTCCGGGGGGGCCCCAAGAAGGGGCCGACGAAGCTGTGACCCAGGCGATCTCCGCCGGTCTCGTGCGCTGGTCCCGGCTTTGCCTTATCCTTGGACCGTGGATTGGATCGACCTCGCCCGGCTCCCCGCGGTCGCCCCGCTCCTCCGGCGCCTCGCCCGCGACGAGGGCGGCGCGCTGACGACGGAGTACGTGGTGCTCGTCGGCACCGTCGGCCTCCTGCTCGTCGGCGCGATCGTCGGCGTCGGGCCGATGCTCGTCACAAGCTACGAGCGCTCGCGGGCGCTCCTGCTCGCCCCCTTCCCGTGAAGTCGAAAGGAACGGTCCTCGTCATGCAGATGCGTCGCTTGCTCCGCAGCCTCCTCCGCGACACCCGCGGCGCCAACATGGTCGAGTACATCCTGCTCGTCGGCGTCGTCGCCCTCATCTCGATCGCCGCGTTCAAGATGTTCGGCGGCAAGGTGCAGGACAAGATCAAGGAACAGGGCAACAGCGTCGGTCAGATCAACGCCTCGCCGGGGCAGTGATCGAAGCCGGGTCGCGCGCGCCTCGCCGCGCGCGCGCCGGGAGGCCCCCGTGGTCGCGCAACCGTTCCTCGTCGCCGCGGTCGTCGTGACCGCCGCCGGCGGCGCCATCGACCTGCGCACGGGGCAGATCCCGAACGCGCTGTCGCTCGGCGCGCTCGCCGCGGCGCTCGTCGCGCACTCCGCCCTCGGGGCGACGGAGGCCGGGGCGTCGGGCGCGGCGATGGGCTTCGGCGCCGCGGCGCTCGGCGCCGTCCTCTGCGGCCTGGCGCCGATGCTGCTCTTCTCGCTCGGGGCGATGGGCGGCGGCGACGTGAAGCTGCTCGGGGCGCTCGGCGCGATCGCGCTGCCGATGGTCGGCCTCGAGGCCGAGCTCTACGCCTTCGTCGCGGCCGCGCTCTTCGCGCCCGTGCGCCTCGCCTACGACGGCAAGCTCCTGCGCACGCTCGGCAACACCGTCGCGCTCGTGACGAACCCGCTCCGGCCCAAGGCGAAGCGCCGCGACCTCCCGCCCGAGATGATGGCCGAGATGCGCTTCGGCCCGGCCATCTTCGCCGGGTCGCTCGCGGCCGCGCTCGTCAACTGGGGGGCGCCGTGAGGGCGCGCCGAGCCGTCGCCGGGGCGATCTACGTCGAGTTCCTCATCGCGTTCCTGCCGCTCTTCGTGCTGTTCCTCGGGCTCGTGCAGCTCTTCGACCTCTCGGTCACCCACGTGATCGCCAGCCACGCTGCGCAGGTCACGGCGCGCGCCGCCGTCGTGGTCTTGCCGGACGACCCGGCCTATTACGACGGCGTCGCGGTCGGCAAGCCCGAGGGCAAGCGCAAGGCCGCGATCGTCTCGGCGGCGATGCAGACGCTGAAGGCCGCGCGCAGCGTGAGCGAGGTCAAGGTCACGCTCCACGACGGGAGCGCCGGCGACGCCGAGAAGGCCTCGTTCGGCCGCGACGACCTCGTGCGCGTGCGCCTCGACGTGCGCTACCAGTGCCGCGTGCCGCTCGTGAGCAAGATGGTCTGCGGATCGAACGATCTGCGCCGCCTGCGCGTCGAGGCCTCGCTGCCCAACCAGGGCGCGGAGTTCGCGTACCCGTGACCCCCGCGTCCCGGCTCCGATCGCTCGGCGACGACCGCCGCGGCGCCGTCATGGTGGTCGCGGTCTTCCTCGCGTCGATGCTCGTCGCGGCCCTCTGGTACCTCGTCGGCCTCGGCAACGCCGCGATCTTCCGCGAGCGCGTGCAGGACGGCGCCGACGCGGCGGCGTTCGCGGGCGCCGTCTACCACGCGCGCGGGATGAACCTCATCGCCATGATCAACCTGATCATGGCCGCGGTGCTCGCGATCCTCGTCGCGCTCAAGATCGCCTACGTCCTGCTCAGCATCACGTACTGGATCTCCAACGCCATCTGCCACGTCCCGTACGGCCAGTGGGCGTGCCCGATCGCGGCGGCGTCCGGCGCGGCGAAGAACGCGGTCGACCAGCAGATCAAGACGGTGAGCCCGATCATCGAGCACACGCTCAAGGTGCTGAGCAAGCTCCAGCGCGGCGTCGCGGCGCTGCTGCCGTGGGTGGCCGAGGAGAAGGCCGGCACGGTCGCGAAGCTCTACAAGAAGCCCGTCGAGGGCGCCGTCTTCCTGTCGAACTCGCTCGTGCCGTGGGGCGTGCGCGAGGGGCTGCCCGTCGAGGAGGACGACTACTCGGTGCTCTGCGATCACGCCGCGACGGTCGTCGGCGAGTTCGTCATGATCCCGTTCTCGGTCTTCGGCGTGAGCACGCAGTGGGCGAGCGGCCTCGTGCAGAACTTCGTCGCGATCGCGCCCGGCTACTTCTGCGGCGACGGCGGCAGCGCGTCGGAGACGAAGGACACCAACACGGCCGCGGCGAAGGTCTACTGCGACGCCATGCGCAAGCAGGCCAAGCTGAACAAGACGTCGTTCGACTACGACAAGTGCATGCAGGAGCAGGAGAAGTCCGCCGGCGCGATCATCGATTTCTCCCCCACCTTCAGCGCCGACGCGATGAACCCGAAGAAGGTCTACGGCGGCGCGGAGAACGGCAATCCGTACTTCAACCTCGTCTCGTACGCCTGGGGCGATCTCGCGATGACCGAGAAGGGCCGCAAGAAGATCCGCCTGGCCGCCTGGGGCACGAAGACGCCCGAGCCGCCGGCGTCGTGGGGCAAGGTGCAGCTCGCCGCGGCCGAGTTCTACTACGACCGCGCCGGGTCCTGGTCGTCGATCAAGGACGAGGCGATGTGGAACCTGCGCTGGCGCGCGCGCCTCCGGCGGTACCACGCCGACAACGCGCCGGGCGGGTCGCAGATCTCGACCGTGCTCTCGAAGGTGAACCTGCCGAACCTCGGGCCCGTGTCGCAGGCGATCGACCTCGTGCAGCAGGGCGCGGGCGCGCTCTCGGGCGGCTGGCTCGGCTGGGGATCGACCTCGCAGAGCACGAAGCGCAGGCTGCAGGACCTCTACGTGAAGGACGCGAAGAAGACGACGGGCGATCAGGGCTTCGAGGCGATCGACCACGCGTCGTCGCCCGAGATCGTGCACTGATGGGCGCGCGGAGGAGGGCGTGGCGGCGCGGCGCGGCCATGGTCGAGGCCGTCGTGGCGATCCCCTTCTTCATCGCGATCTTCTTCGCGCTCGGCTTCGTGTCGGAGCTCTACGTGTCGAAGCAGCGCACCATCTCGGTGTCGCGGCAGCGGGCGTGGGAGCTCGCGATGACGAACTGCAAGGGGACGGTGCCGGACGCGAAGGTCGAGACGAGCCCGGGCCTCGGCGGCCTCGACTTTGGCGGCATGGGCAATTTCCCCGGCGTCTCCGACGTCGTCGGAGGCGTCAAGATGGCGACCTCGACGCTCGAGGCGAAGGTCCCGTCGGACTCGAAGAAGCAGCTCGCCGGCTTCTCGCAGGAGCTGAAGACGATGACGTGGGTGCCGTGCAACGAGGCGCCGGTCGACGGCGATCTCCCGAGCATGGCCAAGCACGCCTGGAAGACGCTGGTGGGGTGGTGACGACGAAGCGCCCGCTCCTCTCGCGGCTCTTCGGCGTCGTCCGCGCGATGGTCTTCCTCTCGTTCGCGTTCGCGGTCGTGGGGCTCCTCGCGGTCCGCTCGGTGCGCGCGGACGCGGGCGAGTCGGGGATCGTCTTCGGCCGCGAGATGAGCCGCCTCGGCGACCTGATCGGGTCGGCGCGTCGCGTGACCCTGAACGGCGAGTCGGTCTTCGTGGCGAGCGCGACCTCGCCCTCGTCGTACGCCGACGTGCTCGATCGGGTCGAGCGGCTCTGCAGCGACGCGACGGGTGGCCTGCGCGAGGAGCTCGCCGACCCCGCGCGGCTCGGGCGCGCGTTGCCCGCCGGGACCGTGGTCCGCGGGCTCGCGATCGGCGTGCTGCGCAAGGAGTCGGCGCGCGAGGGCGTGGTCGCGTGCCTCGCGCGGCCCGGGCAAGGCGGGCTCGCCGATCTCGCCTCGCGCCTCTCGGAGTTCGCGACGAGCCAGGACCTCGGCCGCCTCGGCGACCTCCGGTACGTGTACGCGCGCGCCCTCGAGGGCGGCCGATCGCACGTCGTGACGGTGTGGACCGAGGGCTCGATCCGGCTCGACCGGCTGTTCCCGACGGGGGGCGACGCGCCCGGCGAGGACCCCCCCGCGCTGCCGCGTCCGCCCGGCCTGGCGCGCCTGCTCGCGGCGCGCGTCGACGGGGCGCCCTACGGGGCGTGGATCTTCGAGGGGCCCGGCCGTGCGACCGACGCGCTCGCGTTCTACGACGCCGAGCTCGGCCGCGCCGGGTGGACGGCGTCGGTCACGGTGCCCGGCGAGCGCGCGACGGCGCGAGCGTTCGCCCGCGGCGGCCTCGACGCGCTGATCCTGGCCGACGACGAGGGCGGCGGGCGCGTCGCGGTGTCGATGGTGGTGATGGAGGCGAAGGCGCCGTGAGCGCTATTTCGTCGCCGCGCTCAGCGCTCGTGCGCGCTTGACGATCTCGGTCAGCTGCGCCTTGTCGAGGCCGCCCGCCTTGCCGATCGCCTCGAGCCGGGCCGCCTCGCGCTTGTCGATGCCGTTCGACGCGAGCGCCACCAGCGCGGCGATGAACATTCCGGCCTCGATCTGGCCGAGCTCGAGCAGCTTCTGGCCGACCACCTCGCACCGCGCCGCGGGGCCCTCGCCGCCGATCGCCTCGTTGCACTGATCGAGGACGCTCTCGACCTCCCAGTCGACCACGAGGCCGGCCGACAGCGCGTGCAGCGACCTCACGATCGCGGCCATTTCGGCGGCGTCGGCGTCGCCGTCGGCGAGCGCGGTGAGGTAGCCGGCCTCGATCGCGTGGCGGTACACGTCGGCCTGCTTCGGGACGGCGAGCGCGCCGCGGATCGCCACGGCGTACGCCTCGAGCCTGGTTTCTGCGGGGTTGACGGACGTCATCCTTCTCACATACCCGCGGCGCGCTGCCGCCTCAACCCGGCCTCGGGGCCGCGCAGGAATTGGCGAAGCCCGGCGGCGGCGCGGGGGGTGGCGTGGTCGGTTGCGACTTCCTGCCTCTCGGGGTTCATGGGAAGGCTCGGGCCGGGGACCGCGCGCGGCCGCGCCCTCGAACGCCGACGCCGCCGCAAGGGAGGTCTCCCATGAGGTCGTTCGCTCGCTTCGCCGCGCTCGCTTCCGCGCTCTCGCTCGTCGGCTGCGCCGCGCCGGCGGTGCGCGACGTCCACGTCACGACGAGCCCCGAGGCGCGGCACGTCGTGACCTCGGGAGAGGCCGAGATCAAGGTCGTCCCCGACCAGGTGATCCTGCGCCTCGGCGTCGAGACCAGCGACCCGTCGCTCGCGGGAGCGAAGAAGCGCAACGACGACGCGGTCAAGGCCGTGCAGGCGGCGGCCCGCGCGCACGGCGTCGACGCGAAGGACCTGCAGAGCGAGTACCTCTCGCTCGACCCGCGCTACCGGGACTCCTACGAGCGCAAGGAGCCGACGACCTACGTCGCGCGCCGCACGCTCGTCGTCACGCTGCGCGACGTGCCCCGCTTCGACGAGCTGCTCTCGGCGGTCGTCGAGGTCGGCGCCAACACGCTCTACGGCGTCGACTTCCGCACGACCGATCTCCGCAAGCACCGCGACAAGGCGCGCGAGCTCGCGATCCAGGCGGCCAAGGAGAAGGCCACCGCGCTCGCCGGCAACCTCGGCGAGGCGATCGGGCGGCCCCTCGCGATCGAGGAGGAGCACGTCGGCTGGTGGTCGTCCTACGGGATGTGGGGCGGCGGCCACGGCGGCGGCATGTCCCAGAACGTGATGCAGAGCGCCTCGCCGGGGCCCTCGGCGAGCAGCGAGGGCACCCTGGCGCCGGGCCAGATCTCGGTGTCGGCGCGGGTGCGCGTGAAGTTCGAGCTACGGTGAAGCCGGGGCGGCCCTCGCCCGTGCACGCCGGCGCCCAAGCCCGCGGAGAGTAGTGCTACTCCTCTCGGGGAAGGCATGAACCGCCGCGCCCTGCTCATCGCGCTCCTCCTCGCCGTCATGGGCGGGACGCTTCTCGCCGTGTACGTGCGCCGCTTCGAGCAGGAGGCGTCCGGCGGCGAGAAGGTCCGCCTGCTCGCCACCAAGAAGACCATCGAGCGCGGCGCCGTCATCACCGAGGACGCGCTCGGCGTGCGCGAGGTGCCGATGGCGTACGTCGAGGAGCGCGCGATCAAGGCGGCCGACCTGAGCAAGGTCGTCGGCCTGCGCGTGGGCATGACGCTCGCGGCGCAGCAGACGCTGATGTGGAGCGACCTCTCCGTCGCGTCCGACGAGCGGCGCGACCTGTCGTCGCTCGTGCAGCCGGGAAGCCGCGCCGTGTCCGTGATCGCCGCGTCGAACGACAAGAGCTTCGCGCTCATCCACCCGGGCGACTACGTCGACCTCATCTCGACCATGCAGCAGACGAAGGACCCGGCCGCCGACGCGCGCACCGCGGTCGTGCTCCTGCAGCGCGTGCTCGTGCTCGCGGTCGGCCTCGACACCGAGCCGCGCGTCGATCGCGAGGGGCAGGGCAAGGCCCAGCGCGACATGATCCTGACCGTCAGCGTCAACCTGCAGGAGGCGCAGCTGCTCTCGCTCGCCGTCGAGCGCGGGCGCCTCTCGCTCGCGCTGCGCAACCCCGACGATCCGCGCGTGATCGAGGGCATCCCCGACATGCCCGCGAGCGCGCTCGTCGACACGAAGGCGCGCGCCGACGTGCAGAAGCTCCGCCGCAGCGGCCCCATCAAGCTCGGCTCGGAGGCCAAATGAAGCGACCCGCGACCGTCCTCCTCGCCGCGATCGCGCTCGTCGCGGCGCCCGTCCTCGCCCAGCCCCGCGGCAAGGGCGCCACGCCCGTCGCGCCGGCCGCGCCGCGATCCGAGACGACCGAGGAGCTCAACCTCCAGGTCGGCGCCAACAAGACGTACCCGGCCGCCGACGTGAAGAACTACTCCGAGGGCGTGCCCGGCGTCGCCGAGGTGCGCCTCTCGTCGGACCAGGCGCAGTTCGTCGTGGTCGGGCAGAAGCCCGGGTCGACGACGCTCCTGCTCATCAAGAAGGACGGATCGCAGACGACGCTCGTCATCAACGTCTTCGCGCGGCCGCCCGAGGTCGTGCGGCGCGAGCTCGAGCAGCTCCTCGAGGGCGTGCCCGGCGTGCGGCTGCGGCAGGTCGGCGGCCGCTTCTTCGTCGAGGGCGGCGTGTCGACCGAGGCCGAGCAGAAGCGCGTCGCGCAGATCGCCGCGCTCTACCCGGGGCAGTCCGAGTCGCTCGTCGCGGTCGGCGGCGTGTCGGCCGAGCGCAAGTTCAACATCCGCATCGACCTGTTCTTCGCGCAGTACGACAAGCGCTACGCCTACGGCGTCGGCATCTCGTACCCGTCGCGCATCGGCGGCGACGCGATCCAGACGAACTTCACCTACGATTTCCTCAAGGGGTCGGCCACGACCGCGCAGGCCTCGGTGGTGAACCAGGCCATGCCCGCGCTCGACATCGGCGTGCGGCGCGGCTGGGCCAAGGTGCTCAAGCAGTCGACCGTCATCACGCAGAACGGCTCCGAGGCGACGTTCGACGCGGGCGGCGAGCAGAATTACCCCGTCACGCAGGGGCTCACGTCGACCATCTACAAGATCCCCTTCGGCATCAACGTGGTCGTGATGCCTCGCTACGACCCGAACTCGCGGGATCTCGAGATGCGCGTGCACGCCGACGTGGCCGACCTCGTGCCCTCCGTCGGCAACACCACGCTGCCGGGCCGCAACACGTCGAAGCTCGACACGCACGTGCACATGAAGCTCGGGCAGTCGATCGTGCTCTCGGGCATCCGCACGACGTCGCTCCAGCGGAGCACGACGGGCCTGCCGCTCCTCGCGGAGATCCCGGTGCTCGGCGTGCTCTTCGGCTCGCAGAGCTGGGAGAAGGACGAGGTCGAGGGCGCGATCTTCGTCATCCCGAGCGTCGTCGAGGCCGTCCCCCGCACGACGGTCGACCTCGTCGGCACCGCGATGGCGCAGTACGAGAAGTACTCGGGCGACATCGACGACGCGAAGGCCTACGACCGCACGCCGCCGCCACCGCCGCCGCCGAAAGAGGCGGGGCCGCAGAAGTAGGGGAGGGCCGCGCCGTGGACGTGGAGGTGGTGGTCGCCTCGAACACGACCGGCGAGGTGCGCCGCCACGAGCTGCGCGTGCCGGGGCCGTTCGTGGTCGGGCGCGACGCGCGCTGCGATCTCTGCCTGCCGAGCGATCTCCTGTCGCGGCGGCACGCCGTGGTCGAGCTCCGCCCCGACGGCGTGGTCGTCGAGGACGTTTCGACCAACGGCACGTTCGCGGGCCCGACGCTCCTGCACAAGCAGCGGGCGCAGATCGCGCACGGCGCGCCGATCGTGCTCGGCGACTTCACCCTCTACGTGCGGCCGATCGATCCCGGCCGCGCTCCGCCGCCCGCGCCGCCGCCCCCGGTCCTGCTCGGCGTGCCGCCGCCGCCGCCTCCGCCGATCGCGTCCGCGGGCGTCGCGTCGCTTCGATCGACCGTGTCGGCGCCGGCCCCGGGGCCCGGTCCGATCGCGCCGCTGCGGCCGCCGCCCGGTCCTCCGCCCCCGCTGCCGCCGACGCTCGTGGGGCGCGCGCCCGCCCCCCCGCTGCACGCCTCGCAGGGCGCGATGCAAGCCGCGTCGCCGGCCGAGGCGATGGCGTCGCTCGAGGCCGCCGACGCGGACGCGGCCCTCCGGCGATCGATCCACACGAAGCTCCTCGAGCACCTCGACCTCGCGACGCTGGACGCGCAGAAGCTCGACGACCCGTCGATGCGGCCGAAGGTCGTCGTGGCCCTGCGCCGCATCGTCGACTCGCTGCGCGACAAGCTCCCGCCCGCCGCCGATCGCGACGCGCTCGTGGGCGAGCTCGCCGACGAGGCGCTCGGCCTCGGCCCGCTCGAGCGCTTCCTCGCGGACCCGAACGTCACCGAGATCATGGTCGTCGACGCGAACACGATCTACGTCGAGGCCGGCGGCAAGATCCACCGCACGACCGCGCGCTTCACCGACGACGAGCGCGTCCGCGCGGTGGTCGAGCGCATCGTCACGCCGCTCGGGCGGCGCATCGACGAGTCCTCGCCGATCGTCGACGCGCGCCTGCGCGACGGATCGCGCGTGAACGCCGTGATCCGACCGATCGCCCTGCGCGGCACGACGATCACGATCCGCAAGTTTGCCAAGATCCCGCTCACGATAGACAAGCTCGTCTCGTACGGATCGCTCACGCCCGCCATCGCGCGGTTTCTCACGCGGTGCGTGGCCGCGAAGAAGAACGTCGTCATCTCGGGCGGCACGGGCAGCGGCAAGACCACGCTGCTCAACGTCCTCGCGGGCGTGATCCCGCCCGACGAGCGCATCGTGACGATCGAGGACGCGGCCGAGCTGCAGCTGAAGCAGCCGCACGTCGTCTCGCTCGAGACGCGCCCCGCCAACATGGAGGGCAAGGGCGAGTACACGATCCGCGATCTGGTGCGAAATGCCCTGCGAATGAGGCCCGATCGCATCGTCGTCGGCGAGTGCCGCGGCGGCGAGGCGCTCGACATGCTGCAGGCGATGAACACCGGCCACGACGGGTCGCTCACGACCACGCACGCGAACTCGCCGATCGAGGCCGTCGCGCGCCTCGAGACGCTGTGTCTCATGGCCGGCGTCGAGCTGCCCTCGCGCGCCATCCGCACGCAGATCGCCCAGAGCATCCACGTCGTCGTGCAGCAGAGCCGCTTCTCGGACGGATCGCGCCGCATCACCGAGGTCGCCGAGGTCGCCGGCCTCGGCGACGAGGGCGAGGTCGAGCTCCGCACGATCTTCGAGTTTTGCCGCACGGGCACGGGCGAGGACGGGTCGGTGCGCGGCGAGTTCCGGGCGACCGGCTACCTGCCCTCGTTCCTCGACGAGTTCCTCGTGAAGGGCCTCGTCCGGCGCGGGGAGCCGTACCTGTGACGCAGGCGCTGCCCACCACGGTGATGCTGAAGTGGGCCGCGCTCGCGCTCGTGGTCACGGGCACGTTCGCCGCGACGCTCGTCGTCGCGCGCGCGCCCGACAGCTTCGCCTCGCGACTGGCCGCTCGCTACGTCGCGCACCTGGACCTCAAGCTCCGGCTGATGTTCGTCTTCGTGCCCGCGACCCAGGTCGCCGCGAGCCAGCTCGTCGCGGCGTTCTTGATCGTGCTCGTCCACGTCCTGGTCGATCTGCCCGTGTGGTGGGGCCTGCTCGTGCTCGCCGCGGTGCTGCCGCCGATGTGGATCGAGCGCATGCGGCGTGAGCGGGTGCTCGCGATCGAGGCGCAGCTCGATGCCTTCCTGGTCGCGCTCGCCAACGCGCTCAAGGCGACGCCGAGCCTCGGCGACGCCTTCATCTCGCTGCAGCAGCTCGTGCCGGCGCCGCTCGGCAAGGAGATCGAGCTCGCGGTCAAGCGGCTCAAGCTCGGCGCGTCGCTCGAGCAGGCGCTGCTCCACATGGCCGGGCGCGTCGGCAGTCGGCAGCTCGACACCGCGCTCTCCGCGGTGCTCATCGGCCGCCAGATCGGCGGCAACCTGCCGCAGGCGCTCGAGACGACCGCGTCGAGCTTCCGCGAGATGGCGCGCCTCGAGGGCTTCGTGCGATCGAAGACGGCCGAGGGGCGCGCGCAGCTCTGGGTGCTCGCGGTGTTCCCGTTCCTGCTCGTCTACGCGCTCGACGCCGTGCGGCCCGGCTACTTCGACCCGCTCGGCGAGAGCCTCGCCGGCTACGGCGTCGTGCTCGTGGCCGCGCTCGCGTGGGTGAGCTCGCTCGTCGCCGCGCGCAAGGTGCTGGCGGTGGACGTCTGATGAACGCGCTCCTGATCCTGCGCGCGGCCGGCCTCGGCGCCGTGGGCCTCGCCGTCTTCGTCGCCGCGTACGCGGTCGCCGGCGCGCCGAGCCGCGCGGCGAGCCGCCTCGGCCGCCGCGGGCTGCGCCGCCAGCGCGCGCTGCGCGAGCCGGCCTGGGCGCAGGTCGAGCCGCTCGTGCGCTGGCTCGGCGTGCGCGTCTCGCCGCTGATCTCGGACGCGGCCTGGAGCGCGATCGATCGGCGCATCGCCTTCGCGGGCGATTTCCTCGGCCTCCTGCCCGAGGAGCTCGTCGCGCTCTCGATCGTCTCGATGGCCCTCGGCGGGGTCGCGGGCCTGCTGATCGGGCCGCTGACGGGCCTGGGCGCGATGCTCTCGCTCCTCTGCGGGCCGCTCGGCGCGGCGCTGCCGTGGATCGCGCTGAGCGACGCGGCCTCGACGCGCATCACGCAGATCAACCGCGGCCTGCCGTACGCGGTCGATCTCATGGCGCTCGCGATGAGCGCCGGCCAGGACTTCCCGGGCGCCGTGCGCCAGGTCGTGTCGAAGTCGAGCGACCCCGAGGACGCGCTCATCGAGGAGCTCGCGATCGTGCTGCAGGAGCTCTCGCTCGGCACGACGCGCAAGCGCGCGCTGCAGGGCCTCTACGAGCGCGCTCCGACGGACGCGGTCGGCGAGCTCGTCGGCGCGGTCGTGCAGGCCGAGGACCGCGGCAACCCGGTCGCCGCCGTCCTCCAGGTGCAGGCCACCGTCTCGCGCGTGCGCCGCACCGTGCGCGCCGAGGAGTCCGCCGCGAAGGCCGGCGTCGCGATGGTCGGCCCGCTCCTGCTGGTCTTCCTCTGCATCATGCTGCTCGTGATGGCTCCGATGCTCATGCGCATCACGAAAGAGATCCAATGAGCCAGCTCGTCTTCCGCCTCCGATCCCCCGACGGCCGCGTCGAGACGCTCACGATCGAGGCCGATCGCGCGATGATCGGCAGCGGCGCGCACTGCGAGATCCGCCTGCCGCCCGAGCACGCGGCGACCGAGCACCTCTTCGTGCAGGCGACGGGCGCGGGCGTGTACGCCGCGGCGCGATCGTTCGACCCGCCGCCGACCGCCGGCGGCGTGGCCTTCATGCAGGGCCCCGTGCTGCCGGACGTGCCGATCGTCCTCGGCCGCGTGGAGGTCTTCGTCGCGTGGCAGGAGACCGTCGGTGGCGCCGCGCCCGGCCAGGCGCAGGCGCAGAAGACGAGCCCCCTCACCATCGCGCTCGCGCTCGTGATGGTGCCGCTCGCGGCCTTCGTGCTGCTCTGGGAGGACGACGAGGCCGCCGTCGCGCAGGCCCCGAAGGACGTGCCCGCGCTGTTCGCCGTCGAGGCGCCCGCGTGTCCGCAGCGCGAGGCGCCGCAGGCGCAGGCGCTCGCGGCGGAGCGGTGGGCCGTCGCCGACGCGCGGCGCGAGCGCAGCCCCTTCGACGTGCGCGACGGCGTCGCGGCGGTGCCCCTCTACGAGGTCGCGGCCGCGTGCTTCAAGGTCGGCGGCGACGCCCGATCGGCGGACGAGGCGCACCGGGCGTCGGGCGCGCTGCGGGCGAAGCTCACCGAGGACTACCGCACGCACCTCGTGTGGCTCGACCGATCGATCGGCACGAAGGACTGGAAGACGGCGCAGCGCGAGGTCGCGATCCTGCTCGCGTACTGCGAGGGCAAGAAGGGCGCGTGGGTGACGTGGCTGTCGAACCTCGACCGCCAGCTCCGCGTGAAATACGGTAAGTCGAGCAGCTGGTGATCGGCCTGATGTCGAAGCTGAACTACGGCGACGGCAGCCCTGAGTCGATGCTCCACTCGGGCAAGACGGGGGACGGGGGCGTCGACGGCATCATCAAGATGGATGTCCTCGGCCTCGAGCACATTTGCCTCCAGGCGAAGCGCTACGACGCCGCGATCACCGTGTCGCGCGAGCAGGTGGCCGCGTTCGCTGGAAGCATCGCCGGCTCCAAGGGCGTGCTCGTGACGACGTCGACGTTCAGCAAGCAAGCGCACGAGCTCGTGCGCGCGAGCCACAAGAACATCGTGCTCGTCGACGGTCAGAAGCTCGGCGAGCTCATGCTTCGTGCCGGCCTCGGCGTGTCCGTGAAGAAGACCTATCGGGTGTTCGCGCTCGACGAGGACTTCTTCAGCGACGAGGAGTAGCCAACCCGGCACACGGCCGCGGCTTGCGCGAGGACCCCCCGAGGGTCGCCGTGTGAGGCTCTTCCCCCTCGACCTCCAGCAGCGGCGGAAGGACATGGCCGCGCGCGAGGCCGTGCGCCAGGCGCGGTACGAGTCGGCGTACTACGAGCGGCGCGCGCTCGATGACGAGGGATGGACGCGCTCTTCTTCGTCGCGCGGCGCGTGCAGTTCGCGAGGTTCCGGCCCGGAAGCGCGGGGGCGGCGCCTGCGGGCTGCGGCGAAGCGGCGAGGCGGCGGGCGGAGGGCGATGAGCGTATCGTTGGGGCGATGCTGAGCCTCTACGACGAGCTACGGGCGCTCTCGGCCGCCTTCGACGCCGGGGGCGTCGACTACGCCCTCTGCGGCGGGCTCGCCCTGGCCGTGCATGGGCACCCTCGCGCGACCAAGGACATCGACGTGCTCGTGCGGCCCGAGGACCTGGCCCTCGCGCGCAGCATCGCCCGCGCGTGCGGCTTCGTGCTCGCGTCGCTCCCGATTCGCTTCCCGGACACCGGCGTCGAGCTCGAGCGCGTGTCGAAGATCGTGGGCACGGATGTGCTCATGCTGGATCTGCTCGTCGCGAAGGAGCCCTTGCTCGCCGCCTGGGGGAGCCGGCGGCGCTACGCATGGGGCGGCGGCGACCTGGCCGTCGTCTCGCGCGAGGCGCTCGTCTCGATGAAGCTCGCCGCAGGCCGGCCGCAGGATCTCGCCGACCTCGCGAAGCTCGCGGAGAGCGAGTGATCCGCCTCGCGACCTCGCGCGAGGCCGTCGACGAGCGCCTGCGCCGGGCGTCGGACGCGAGCGCGACGATGGGGTCGGCGACCCCGCGGGTGGACATGGGCGCCGACGCCATCGACCGGCGGCTGCGCGAGCTGTCGGACCTGCGCCGGGCGTGCGTGGAGCTAGGGCGACTCGGCGCACCGCTCGAGCGCCCCTAGCCCGCGCAGCACCGTGATTGGCAGCGAGCGGTCAGGCTTCCCGAAGACGACCTCGCGAAGCCGTCACCGGGCGCCACCCCCGGAGCCGCGTCCGGCCGTGTGCCGCTGTGCGAGCATGTCTCCCAGTGAACGAAAGTGCAGGAAAATGGCGGCCTCAAGTCCTTCGAAGACGGTCCGTTCTGTTGGTTGTCCCCCCCTGCGTCTCGCGCCCAGCGCGCGGGTCTGGAGCAAACTCGGATGATCCGACTCGACAACCTGCTCGGCAGCCCGACCGATCCGAAGGCCCCGAAGCTCGACCAGGCGCAGGCCCAGAAGCCGCAAGAGGCGGCCCAGAGGGCGCGGACTCAGGCCGCGGAGGCCGACGTCCAGGTCAAGTCCGCGACCCGGAGCCGGTTCGACGTGGCCGATCTGCGCCTCTCGGTGGCGCAGCAGGGCGCGCTCGCGTCGGCGGACGTCGCCTCGCGCGGGCTCGGCACCCAGAGGAGCACGCTCGAGCAGATGCGCGTGCTCGCCGTCGACGCGACGAGCGCGCAGTTCACCGGGGTCTTCGCCTCCGGCAAGGAACTCTCGACCGCGTTCGAGAAGCAGAAGCAGAGCCTCGACCAGGTCGCGAAGCAGACGAACCTCGGCGGCAGGGGCCTCGCCGACGGGACGCAGGCGGCGATCGAGGCCCCCGTCGGCGACGGGCGCACGATGTCGGTCGCCCTGCAGGCGACCACCGCCAAGGCGCTCGGCGTCGAGGTGAGCCTCGGATCGCAGGACGACGCGAAGGCCGCGGTGAAGGCGCTCGACGCGGCGATCGGCAAGGTCGACAAGAGCCAGGGCGACGTCTTCAAGTTCCGCGAGGGCGTCTCGCAGGTCGCCGAGGGCGCGCGCAAGGACCGGTTCAACTCGAACCTCCTCCGCACGCGCGACGAGGCGCTCGCGATGGCCGACCAGGTGAGCAAGTCGCTCCCGCAGGACGCCGGCAACGGGGCTTCCTACGCCTCGCAGATGCTCGCGAAGTCCGTCCCGTCGGCGCAGTCGGTGTTGAGCCTCCTGCGCTCCGAGTAACCGGCGGTGAGCGCGGGGCTGCGGGCCTACCGCAAGGCGGCCGCCAACCTCGCGCCCCCTCACGAGCGGGCCATCGCCGCGCACGACCGCGCCCTCGACTGCCTCCGCCAAGCGCTCGCGACCCAGGAGCGGGGCGAGTTCGCGCTGCACAAGGCGCTGCTCTGCCGGGCGATCGCGCTCGTCGGCGCGCTGCCGGCCGAGATCGACCCCGAGCGCGGCGGCGAGCTCGGGCAGGCGCTCCTCGACCTCTACGACTACATGGGCGCGCGGCTCGTCGAGGCGAATGCGCGCGGCGGGGCGGAGCCGATCCGTGACGTGATCGCGGTGCTCGACAAGGTCGCGCTCGGCTTCCGGCGGTCCGCGCCGTCGGCGTGATCCTCGGCCCTCCGGTCGGCGCGCGAGGCTGCGCCGCCGCGGGGTCGCGATGCCCGAGGCCGCTCGCCGGCGGGTGGAGCCGCGTTGCCTCCCGCAGCGCGGCGAGCCGCGCCTCCTCGCTGCGACCGTTCAGGCTTCGACGCGGTCGCGGCCCGCGGCCTTCGCCCGGTAGAGCGCGGCGTCGGCGTCCTGATAGGCCTGCTCGAAGCTGGTGTTCCGCGTCGCGTCGACCGTCGTCGCGCCGAACGAGATCGTCACGCGGCCGCCCGCGCTGCCCTCGTGGGGGACGTCGAGCGCGCGCACGGCCGCGCAGAGCTTCTCGCCGAGCGCGCGCATCTGGTCGGGGCGGTCGACGACGACGACCACGGCGAACTCCTCGCCGCCGATGCGGAAGAGGGTGTCGCTGGCGCGGCGCAGGCTGGTGCGCAGCGCGCCCGCGACGGCCTTGAGCACCTGGTCGCCCGCGTGGTGGCCGTAGCGATCGTTGTAGGCCTTGAAGTGATCGACGTCGAGGATGGCGAGCCCGACGGTGACCGACCCGCGGTGCGTCTTGGAGATCTCCACACGCGCGACGTCGTCGAAGTGCCGCCGGTTGTAGAGCCCGGTCAGCGCGTCGCGCACCGACAGCGCGGCGAGGTCGCGCAGCGATCGCGTGAGCGTCATGAGCAGGAGGAGGCTCGCGAGCATGAACAGCGTCATGAGGCCGTAGGGGAGCGACTCTCGCAGGCCCCGGAGCCGCGCGGCGCGGCGCGGCGTGACCACCGCGACGTGCCAATCGGCGTGGCGCAGCGCGGACACGAATGCGTGGGCGTCGCCGACCGAGCTCGGCACGCTCTCGACGGCGGAGGCGACGTCGACCGGGCCCGGTGGCGCGCCCTCCCCGATCATGTCGACGCCGGTCGAGCTCAGCAGGTGAAGGTGGACGTACGGCGAGCGGTGCTCCGCGAGCAGCGCGCTCACCGTCCCCACGCCGACGTCGACGCTGACGCTGCCGACGACCTCTCCGCGCAGCAGCACCGTCTTGCTCACGGTGGCGACCCGCCCCTTGCCGGCGCGGTCCTCGTAGAAATCCGTCCAGAAGACGCGGCGCCCGCGCGCGTGGTCGGCTCGGTGCTGGAAGTGCTCGTCGACGAGGGCCTTCGTGACGAAGAAGTCGTCGGCGCCGACCCGGGGGACCATGTAGACGAAGGACCGACGCGAGAAGTAGTAGGCCCACGGCACGTCCGGGTTGCGCAGCTGCACGGCGCGAAAGCCCGGCGACAGGGCGAAGGCCATGTCGAGCTCCTCGGCGTGCGCGCTGCCCTTCGCGGGGATCGCGCCGAGGCCGGCGAGGCTGCCGACCTCGGCCGTGTCATAGCCCGGCGGGACGCCGAGCGCGTAGCCGCCCTTGTCGGGGACGGCGACGAGGTGCGCGGTGACGTCGACGGTCGGCTTCGCGCGGCCGAGGAGGACGTGCTCGGCGTCGGCCACGATGCCGTCGACGGCCGTCTCCCGCAGGGTGAGCTCGTGGTCGAGGACGGACGCCAGGTGGCTGCCGAGCTCGGCGGCCTCTTGGCGCTGCCGGTCGAGCGATTGCGCGAACACGAAGACGGTGAGCGCGATCGACACCGTCAGCGCCACGGATCCGAACCCGAGAATGCGCTGCCTGTGGCGCCGCGCCGTTCGCGCGCTTCGGTCCTCGTCGTGCTTCACGCGGCCACACTAACGCAGGCCTTGCGCGTGTTCGAGGGTGCGCAACGAGATCTGTGGGTCGGGGCACCCGGCCGGCGTGGCCGCTCGATTGGAGGCGGCGCGGTCAGCGGCCCGTCGGCGGACCGTCGGCGCCGCCGAGCTCGGGGTAGAGGCGATCGACGCAGTCGGGGCAGAGCCCGTGCGTGAACGTCGCCTCGGAGTGCTGCGTCAGGTACTCCTCGATGATTCGCCAGCAGCCGCCGTCGTCGCGGACCTTCTTGCAGCTGCAGCAGATGGGCAGCAGCCCGTGGAGCACGCGCAGGTGCGCCGAGGTCTCGCGCAGCTCCGCGACGGTGCGCTCGAGCTCCGCCGTCCGCTCCCGCACGCGGACCTCGAGCTCGTCGCGCTCCACGCGCAGGGCGTGCTCGGTCTCGCGGAGCGCGTGGTGCGAGCGCGCGTGGAGCAGCGCGAGCGCGGTCGCCTCCGCGACGAGCCCGAAGCTCTCGACGTAGTGCGGGGCGAGCTCGGGGAAGGCGACGCGCGAGAGCCGCAGCAGCCCGAGCGGGCTCGGGTCGCCGATGCGCGCGAGCAAGGAGCGACCGTCGGAGGCGACGCACGAGCGGCCGACGAACGCGGTGAGCTCGACCAGGTCGGCCGGGTCGGGCGTCGCCTCGACGGGGCGCGTGACCGGCGCCCTCGGCACCCCGTCGACCACCGGGACGAACACCGCGACCTCCGGGGCGAAGAGCGAGGCGCACAGCCCCGCCAGCCGGTCGACGACCACGCGCTCCTCGACCGCGGTGGCCAGGCGCCCCGCGAAGTCCAGGATCGCGGCGTAGTCGGCCAGGCGCCGGGCCGGAACGAGCACGGGCCGCTCGGCCAGCGCGCCTTCGTGGAGGGCTTGCATCGGACCTTTCTTGCGGAGCGTGGACCGCCCGGACGCGGCGCCCCTCGTCGTGGCAGCCGCGCGGAAGTCCTTGTTGGGTTCGCCGGCAGCATATGCGTCGCATGTTGCAAAATCCATGGTGGGCGCACGTTCCGTGTTTGAACGTAACGTCCGGGGCGACCGGGCCCCCGGCTCCGGGCCTCCGGCGCCGCGATGGTGTACTGAATGGCGCGCGATCGCGCACCGCGAGCCGGGCTGGCTCGCGCCTCACCTTCCCCCCGTGTGAGCCCCACCATGCCGCATAGCTCGCAGAGCCTCCCCACGATTGGCCACTTCATCGACGGTCAGGACGTCCTCGGCGCGCACCGATCGCAGGACGTCTTCAATCCCGCGACGGGCGTCGCCGAGAAGCGCGTGCTCCTCGCCGACAAGGCGACCGTCGAGGCGGCGGTCGCCTCGGCCGCGAAGGCCTACCCCGCGTGGCGCGCGACGCCGACGCTCAAGCGCGCGCGCGTGATGAGCAAGCTCAAGGTCCTGCTCGAGCAGCACGCCGAGGCGATCTGCGCGCTGATCACCGCCGAGCACGGCAAGGTTTCGGGCGACGCGCTGGGGGAGCTGCAGCGCGGCATCGAGAACGTCGAGTACGCCTCCTACGCGACCGAGCTGCTCAAGGGCGAGCACACGCGCAACGTGGGCCCCGGCATCGACTCGTGGAGCGAGCTGCAGCCGCTCGGCGTCACGGCCGGCATCACGCCGTTCAACTTCCCGGCGATGGTGCCGCTCTGGATGTGGCCGACGGCCATCGTCTGCGGCAACACGTTCGTGCTCAAGCCGAGCGAGCGCGACCCGTCGAGCGCGCTCGCGATCGCGAAGCTCGCGCTGGAGGCGGGCCTGCCGCCGGGCGTGCTCAACGTCGTCCAGGGCGACAAGGAGGCCGTCGACGCGCTGCTCGACGACCGCCGCGTGCAGGCCCTCTCCTTCGTCGGATCGACGCCGATCGCCGAGTACATCTACGCGCGCGGCTGCGCGAACGGCAAGCGCGTGCAGGCGCTCGGCGGCGCGAAGAACCACGCCGTCGTCATGCCCGACGCCGACCTCGACAACGCCGTGAGCGCGCTCATGGGCGCGGCCTACGGGTCGTGCGGCGAGCGCTGCATGGCCATCCCGCTCGTCGTCGCCGTCGGCGACGCGACGGCGGACGCGATCGTGAAGGGCCTCACGGCCGAGATCGCCAAGATGAAGGTCGGCCCCGGCACCGACGCGAAGAACGACATGGGCCCGCTCGTCACGAAGGCTCACTTCGAGAAGGTGAAGGGCTACGTCGACCAGGGCGTCGCCGAGGGCGCGAAGCTCGTCGTCGACGGCCGCGGCGTGAAGGTGCCCGGTCACGAGCACGGCTACTTCCTCGGCGCGTGCCTCTTCGACCACGTGACGCCGGAGATGGTCGTCTACAAGGAGGAGATCTTCGGGCCCGTGCTCGGGGTCGTGCGCGTGAAGACGCTCGAGGAGGCGATGGGCCTCATCAACGCGCACGAGTACGGCAACGGGACGTGCATCTTCACGCGCGACGGCGAGGCCGCGCGCTACTTCTCGGACCACATCATGGTCGGCATGGTCGGCGTGAACGTGCCCTTGCCGGTGCCGGTCGCGTACCACTCGTTCGGCGGGTGGAAGCGATCGCTGTTCGGCGATCTGCATGCGTACGGGCCGGACTCGGTCCGCTTCTACACGAAGCGCAAGACGATCACGCAGCG
>CAIVJW010000407.1 GCA_903906315.1 uncultured delta proteobacterium
CCTAGCCCCGCGCCCGCAGGTGCCCGAGCAGCGTGCGGATCACGCCGCGCGCGAGCTCCGGCGACTCGTCGAGCAGGGCCTCGAACTCGGCGCGCGGGATGCGCAGGAGCTGCCCGTCCTCGACGCAGACGACCGACGCCGAGCGGGGCGCGCCGTCGAGCAGCGCGAGCTCGCCGAAGACGGCGCCCTTCTCGATGACGCGGAGCTTCGCCTCGCCCTTGACGATCTCGTAGCGGCCCGACGCGACGACGTAGAGCGCGTCGCCCGGATCGCCCTCGCGCACGACGACCTCGCCCGCGCCGTAGGGGGCGGAGGCCGCGATCTCGGCCACGGGATAGAGCTCCTCGCCCGACAGGTCGCCGAAGAGCGACGAGCCGCTGAGGAAGAGCACCTTCTCGAGCACGCCGATCATCGGGTCCGACGCGGCGAGGCTACCATCATCGAGGGCCCGGCACTTCTCGAGCCACCCGTCGAACGCCGCCTTGCCCTGCCCCGACGGGGCCGCGAGCTGCGGGGGCGATCCGGCCGCGATCGCCAGCTCGCGCTCGAGCAGCGCGGCCGTGCGCGCCGCCAGCGCCTGCGGCAGCACGTTCTCGAGCAGCTCGATCGCGTGGCCGCGCACGTGCGCGCTCCCCGCGACGCGGCGCCCGGCGAGCGCCGACCGCGCGCGCGCGACGTGGGCCCGGTCGGCGACGAGCGCCGCGAGGTCGAGCACGCGCTCGCCCGTCTCGGCAATGCGGTGGCGCAGCTCGCGCACGTAGAGCCCACGACCGGCGGCCGGGTGCGCGTCGCAGAGCGCCTCGGCGTACGACACGGTCAGCTCCATCGCGCGACCGACGACCGCGCGATCGAGCGCGCGCGCCGTCTCGGCGGGAACGGTCGCCAGCGATCGCGCGACGGCGTTGCGCGCGCGGTAGCCGAGGTCGCCGAAGCGGGCGAGCACCCGCGCGACGGCCTCGGGGCCGAGGTGGGCGAGCACGCGCGCGGCGCGGGCCGTGCCGGTCACGACGCGCGCGCTCGCGACCGCCGTCGGCAGCACCGACCCCTCGCCGCGGGTCGTCGGCAGCGCCGCGAGCAGATCACCGACGGCCGCGGGCCCGGCGAGCGCGAGCCCGCGCGACGCGGCGCGGACGTGCGGCCCGTGGGTCAGGTGCGCGACCAGCGTGGCGACCGCGCCCTGCGCCTCGATCCGCACCGCCGCGCGCGCCGCCGCCGCGAACACGGCCAGGTCGTCCGACCCGAGCGCACGCAGGACCTCGCGGTCGGCGCGCCTCTCGACGAGCTCGCCCAGCGCCTCGACCGCGGCCGCGCGGCGCGGCGAGTCCGGGCCGAGGGCGGCCTTGCGGAGCTGCTTCACGGCGGGATCCTTCGTGTGCGAAGCAAGGCACACCAGCGCCTCGGCCCAGAGGCGCACCTCGGCCGCGTCCGTCTCGGCGTCCCGCACCCGATCGAGCGCGGCGCGCGCGCGGTCCTCGGGCGGGATCGCCCCGAGCGCGCGCGCGCCCGCGAGCACGTCGCGCTCGACCTCGACGTCGGCGTCCGGCCGCACGAGCGCGAGCAGGCGGGCCCCCTCGCCCGGCCGCGCGAGCCGGATCGCCGCGCGCACGGCCGCGCGCCGGATGGGCGCGCTCGTCGCGGACAGCGCGGGCGCGACGTCGTCGATCACGAAGTGGCGCTCGCCGTAGATCCCGAGCGTCCGCTCGGCCGCGGCGACGTCGCCCGCGGCCGCCGCCTCGCCGAGCAGCCGCGCGAGCTCGGCGCGGAGCACGGCGACCGTGCTCGCCGACACGTCGAGCGCGAGCCTCCCCTGCCCGACCGCCTCGGCGAGCGCGGCCGTGTACGCGCGCTGCGCGCCCCGCACGGCGACGAAGCCGAGGACGCCCGTCGCGGCCACGAGCGCGCCCAGCGCAGCGGGCGGCGGCCCGCGATCGCCGAACGCCGCCAGCACGAGCCCCGATCCGAGCGCGCCGATCGGCCCCGCCGCGCCCTTGACGAAGGTCTTCGCGCGCAGGCGCACGGCCGCGGGCGCCGGCGTGAGCAGGAGGTCGGCGACCGAGTTGCCGACCGACAGGCGCGCGCAGAGCTCGCCGAGCCGCACCGCCGTCGCCGAGACGACGCCCGGCGCGAGCGCGAACGCCGGCCCGGTCAGCGCGAGCGAGGCCGGGACGAGGCGCAGGCTCGCGCGCACGCCGAAGCGGCCGACGATGCGGCTCGTCAGGAAGAGCTGCGCGAAGAGCACGAGCGCGTTCGAGGCGATCGTGAAGGTGCCGAGATACGCGGCCAGCTCGCCCTGGCCGTAGCGGGCCTTGAGCGCGGCCTTGAAGGCGTAGTCGGCGAAGTTCATCCCGGCCGCGCCGACCGCGGCGTACGCGACGACGACGCCGACGACCGGCACCGCGCGGACGTCGCGCGCGGCATCGGCGATCGTCGCGAAGAAGCCGCCGCCCGCCCTCGAAGCGCCCGGCCTCGGGGCTTCGACGTCACCGCCCGCCTCGCGCGCGCGCGCCGCGAGCACACGCGGCAGCGGCAGCGCGAGGGCGCACGCGCCCGCGCCCACGACGAGGAGCCCCGCCGTCCCGAGCCCCGATCCCGCCACGCGCGCCGCCGCGCCGGCCGCGATCGTGCCGACGGTCGCGGCCGCGGCGACGAGGGGAAAGAGGCGCTTGGCCTGCCGCGCGTCGAAGCACGCCGCGACCGCGTTGAACGCGACGAGCGGCAGGAGCGGCGGCAGGACGATCAGGGCGACGCAGACCGCGTACAAGGCCACGGGGCCGCCGCGCGCCGCGATCGCGCCCGTCGCCGCGAGCAGCGCCGCCGTCGCGCCGATCATCGCGACGTCCGTGCGCACGCCCGGCGCCCGGCGCGCGAGGGCCGCGAACGCGAACGCCGCCGCGACCTTCACGAGCGGCGCGACGATCGAGAACTGCGAGAGCCTGCCGAGCGAGAACGTCGAGACGAAGATCGCGTCGCCCGAAACGCTCGCGAGGATCGACACGCCGACCGCGAGGAACGCGAGCGCGAACGCCGGCGCGAGCGTGCGCCCCTCGCCGGCGCGGAGCCCGAGCGCCGAGCCGACCTTTCCGATCACCGGGGTGCGCCGCCGAGGCCGCCTACCGCCGGCCCGTGAAGCCCATCATCTGCTGCACCACCGCCTCGCTCTCCTCGGCGACCTGCCCCTCCTGCTCGAGGCGCTCGGCGCAGTCCTCGCAGAGCTTCACCTTCTTGCCGCCGCTCATCACGACCTTGAGCGTCTCGACCTCGTCTTTGCACTCTCGGCACGTCGGCATGCTGGCTCCAGGCTCCGGGCGGCTTCGTGGAGCTCCTCTTGCGCGGGTTCCGCGCGAGCCCCATTCTTTGCCACAGGTAGGAGGGCATCCTACCATTTGCCCGCGCGGAGCGGAGTGACCGATCCGCATCGCACGGGCGACCTCGCGCCCGGCCGACACTCGGCCGGATGGGGGACGCCTCCGGTATTTCCGGGCGCGACGCCCGCGAGCGGCGTCACCAGGAGGAGGTTCGCATGGAACGACGAGGGGGCCTGCGCGCGGCCTGCGACGCGCCCGTCAGCGCATTCGTGGACGGCTTTCGACACCCCTGCCGGGCGGTCGACCTTTCTCCGACCGGCATGCTCTACGAGCGATCGCGATCGCTCACGGACCGCGAGTCCTCCGAGCTGAACGCCTACGAGCTCCGGCTCGGCGACCAGCGCATCCGGATGCGGGCGCGCACCGTGTGGATCAAGGAGCGGCTCTGCGCGGTGCGGTTCGTCGTGATGAGCGACGTCGACCGGCTCACCATCGCCGAGCACATCGACGAGCTCGGACGTCACGACGAGGGGCTCGTCCTGCACTGATCGGCGCGGAGATCGGCAATCCGGCAGCGCGCCCGTCCCCGCCGCCGACTGCCGATCTGCGCCCGCCGCGGCGCGCGGAGGTCAGCCGCGATCCGCCGTCAGCACCCGGGCGTCCGTGACGATCACGTCGACGGGCACATCGCCCTCGGTCTCGGGCAGGTCCGGCACGAGCTGGAAGTCGAAGGCGACGCCGAGGACCCTCGCCGGGGGCGCGTAGCGCGCGAGCGCCCGGTCGTAGAAGCCCGCGCCGTAGCCGAGGCGGAAGCCGCGCGGATCGAGGGCGAGGGCCGGCGCGACGATCACGTCGGGGACGGAGTCGGGCGCGTCGGGGGCGGGCTCGCGAAAGCCGGAGCCGCGATCGTCGAGGGCGTCGGGGGTCGCGAGGCGGAAGGTCATCACGCCCGTCTCGCGGTCGACGGCCGGGTAGGCCACGAGCGCGCCGCGCGCGCGCAGGGAGGCGTCGAGCGCGCGCAAATCCACCTCGTTTCGCCCGTCGATCGGCCAGAACGACGCGACCGTGCGAGCGGCGAGCACGACCGCGAGCCCCTCGATCGCGGCGACGACGCGGGCCGATCGCTCGGCGATCGCGGACGCGGGGAAGGTGGCGCGCAGGGCGCGAAAGCGCTTGCGGAGCACGATCTTGGCGCGGCGGCGGAGGAGCTCTTCGGCGGGATCCCGTTCGGGCACGCCCGAGACCCTACTCGCCGACGCGCTTTCGCGCACGCGGCCTCGGAAAGCCCGTGCTACGCCGGGGCGCGATGAGGTCCTGCGCCATCGTGCCCACCTACGACGGCGAGCGCTCCGTCGGGGACGTCATCCGATCCCTCCAGGCGACGTGGAGCGCCCCCGGATCGATCCTGGTCGTCGACGACGGATCGCGCGACGCGACCGCCCGCGTGGCCCGCGAGGCCGGCGCGATCGTGGTCGCGCACCCATCGAACCGGGGTAAGGGCGCCGCGCTGCGCACCGGCCTCGCCCGCGCCCTCGAGGCCGGCTTCGACGTCGCCGTCACGGTCGACGCCGACGGCCAGCACCCCGCCTCGGAGGCCGCGCGCCTGCTCGACCCGGAGATCGACCCGGAGGCGCTCGTGCTCGGCATTCGCGACCTCGTGCGGGCCGGCGCGCCCAAGCCCAACCAGACGTCGAACCGGATCTCGAACTTCTTCCTTTCGACGTTCGCGGGCCAGCGGCTCGCCGACACGCAGTGCGGCCTGCGCCGCTACCCGATCGCCGCGACGCTCGACCTCGACGCGCGCGACGACGGCTACGCCTTCGAGGCCGAGGTGATCCTGCGCGCCATCGCCGCCGGCATGCCGGTCGTCGAGCTGCCGATCCGCGTCTTTTACCCGCCGGAGCGCGATCGCATCACGCACTTCGACAGCGTGCGCGACCCGATGCGCATCATCGGCCGCGTGGTCAAGACCCTCGCCGCGACCGGCGGCATGCGCCACGCGGCCCCCTCGCGCGGCCGGACGGGCCCCGGCGGCGCGGTCCCCGGCAGCGCGTAGCGGCCCGCGAGATCAGGCCGGCGGCGGGCGCGGCGTCTCGGCCTCGAGCGTCACGTTCCGGTAGACGCGGTCGACGTCGAGCGCGCCTTCGAGGCCGGCAAGCTGGGCCTCGCCGCCCTCGACCGCCTCGCGCAGCACCCAATCCCCGTCGGCGTTGCGCGAGTAGACCTCGAGCAGCCGCTCGTGCTGCGAGACGAGCACGTAGTGCCGGAGCGACTCCATCCGGCGATAGCGACGAAACTTCCCCGTGCGGTCCCAGGCCTCGGTCGAGTCGGAGAGCACCTCGACGAGGACGACCGGGTTGACCACCGCGTTTCGGTCCTCGCCGTGCACGACGGGCTGCCCGCAGACCACCGTCACATCGGGGTACGCGGCGAAGCGCTGGCCCTCGGGCCGGGCCCGTTGGTCCGAGGTGAAGACCCGGCACGGGCGCTCGCCGATGAGGCGCAGGAGCTCCCCGATCATCTGCGCGCAGAGCTGGTGGTGCGCCAGCGTGCCGCCCGACATCGCCTGGATCACGCCGTCGACCCACTCGTGCTTGGTCTCCGAGGCCGCTTCGAGGGCGAGGTACTCGGCGTAGGTCGATTCATTGGGCACGAGGGGCGCGCTCGTCATGGCCCCAGGATGCCACGAATTCGCCCACGCCGAGCGCCGCGCCGCCCGCCCGGGCCGCCGCGCCCGCGTCGCGGCTCTTTGCAGCCACCCGGGGAAAGTGCATACGTTGGGTCCCCCGTCCGTCGGACGGGCTCAGGAGGTCTCTCGTGCGATCCCCCCTTCGACTCACGCTCTGCGCCGTCGGCCTCGCCGGCGCGGTCGGCCTCGCGCTCCCCTCGGCTTCGGCCGGTGACGCCGTCGGCATCCTCGTCCTCAAGGAGCACGGCGTCGGCAGCGCCGCGCAGGCCCAACCCTACGTCGACAAGTTCGTCGCCGCCGCCGCCAAGCTCGCCGGGTGGCCCGTCGCAAAGGGGCAGTACGTGACGGCGCGGTCCGCGGCCGACGCGGTCATCACGGCCGAGAAGCCGCACTACGGCATCTTCTCGCTCGGCGCCTTCCTCGGAATGAAGGCCAAGTACAACCTCGAGCCCATCGGCCAGGTCCAGGTCGCGCGCCTCGGCGGCCAGCAGTACTTCCTCGTCAGCAAGACGGCGACCGACCTCGGCGGGTGCAAGGGCAAGCGCCTCGCGAGCGACCACGCCGACGACCCGCGCTTCCTCGAGACCGTCGTCGCGGCCGGCGCCTTCAAGCTCGCCGATTTCACCTTGGTGGCCACGACGCGCCCGACGCAGACCATCAAGAAGGTGGTCACCGGCGAGGCCGAGTGCGCGCTGGTCGACGACGCGCAGGCCGAGGAGATGAGCCACATCGAGGGCGCGGGCGAGGTGAAGAAGGTCTGGTCGAGCGCCAGGCTGCCGCCGATGGTGGTGGTCGCGTTCCCGAGCGCGCCGGCCGCCGAGCGCGCGACCGCGCAGCAGACGCTGTCGCGGGTTTGCGAGGGCGACGGCAAGCAGACCTGCGCCGAGGTCGGCCTCACGGCGATCAAGCCGGCGAGCGCGACGGACTACGCCTCCGTCCTCGCTGCGTACGACAAGTAGCACCGACAGAAAGCTGCCCTTTTACCCGCCGGCGCGCTAATCAGCAGCGTCATGGGTCGATGGGTAGCGGCGGTCGTGGCGCTGGCGATCGGCGCCGCGGCAGGCGGCTGCGTCAGCCACGCGGCGCCCGCGGAGGGGCCGCTCGCGGCCTCGGCCCGGCGCCACGACGCCCTCGGCGTCTCGGACGCGCTCGAGGCCCTCATCGCCGAGGGCAAGGAGGCGTCGGGCGACCGGGGCTTCGCCTACGACGCGGTGCGCGATCACGAGGAGCCGACCGCGGCCTACGCCTTCGCGCGGGCGGCGGTGACCGGGCGCCTCGTCCAGGCCCACGGCCTCACCAAGTCGCTGCTGCTCAAGGACGCCGAGGCGTGGGCCGAGCGGTCGCTCGCCCTCGACCCGGGCTTCCGCGACCGGGCCGCGACGCGCATGCTCGGATCGCTCTACGTGCTCGCGCCCGCCGCGCTGCTCGCGCACGGCGACTCGGAGAAGGGGCTCGCGCTGCTCGAGGGCCTGGTCCGCGAGCGACCTGACATCCTGGAGAATCATCTGCGGGTGGCCGAGGCGTACATCGCGCTCGGCGACAACGTGCCCGCGACGGCGCACCTCTGCGCGTGCCTCGCGAAGAAGGCATCGCTGCGCAAGGACGACCAGGCGCTCCTGCAGAAGCTCGTCCGCGACGCCGGCCTCGTCGACTGCTCGACCGAAGGCGCCCCCCCGCCCTGACCGCCTGGCGCTGCCGGAAGCGGGGCTGCTAGAACCGGGACGATGCCCGATCTGCCGAGCAAAGAGAGCCTGAAGCGCGACCTCGTGCGCCTCCTCGCCGCCGACCTGGAGACGCTCGAGCGGGCGCAACAGGCCGCGATCGAGGGCGCGACGCACGAGGAGGCGAAGCCCGAGAACGACAAGGACACGCGCGCCCTGGAGGCGAGCTACCTCGCGCGCGGGCAGGCGATGCGGCTCGAGGAGCTGCGCGCCGGGCTCGCCGAGCTCGAGGCGATGCGGGTCCGGGCGTTCGACGAGGAGAGCCCGGTCGCGATCGGCGCGCTGGTGACGGCCGAGGAGGCGAGCGGCGCGGCGAGCTTCCTCCTGGCCCCGCACGGAGGCGGCACGAAGCTAGCGGACGGTCGCGTGCAGGTCGTGACGCCGCGATCGCCGCTCGGCCGCGCGCTGCTCGGCAAGCGCGAGGGCGACGACTGCGAGCTGACGGTCGAGGGCAAGAAGCGCGAGCTCTCGATCGTGCGCGTGCGCTGACCGCGCGCCCGACGCCGGCGGCGGGCTACTCGAGCGGCGGCGGGTCGTAGACGCGCTTCACGTCCGCGCCGCCGGCGTGGGCGTACGACCCCGCCGACCCGTAGCCGTACGCGACGACGCCGAAGGGCTGGTCGCCGGTCAGCCGGTGCACGCCCTCGACCACCGGGCAGGTCTTGGACCCGTAGGCCACGCCCTCGAGCGTGCCGATGCCGTTCGCGGCGCAGTCCGTCGTCGGGTTGCCGTCGAGCGTCACGTTCGCCCCGTTCGGCGCGGCGATGACGACCCACGTCGAGCTCCACGACCCCGGCGTGAGGAAGACGTACTCGGTGCGGAACTGCTCGACCGGCGGCAGCACGGTGAGCGACGGGTCGCCGATGCTCGGGCCGTCGACGTACTGATTGCTGATCAGGATCTGGCCGATCTGCACCGGCTTCGTGCACGAAACCCAGATATCGGTCTGGGTCCACGTCGTCTTCACCTCGCCGGGCGCGATGTCGAAGTGGTCCCACGGAGGCGGAAGGCTGGTCGTCACGGTCGCGGGCTCGGCGACGCCGACGAAGCGCAGGATGTCGGGCTCCTTCCACGCGCCCGTCGATCGCACGGGGCTGCGCGTGATCACGTAGTGGGTGCCGACCGACTCGACGGGGAACATCTGCTCCTCGAGGTGGTCGAGGCAGCAGCTGCTGCCCTCCGTCCAGCCCGGGCCGGTGGGGATCTCGAAGACGCCGGGCGCGCCGGTGGACTCGACCCCCGAGAAGACGGCCACGGGCTTCGACGCGGTGACGAGCGTGCCGGAGAGATCGGCCATCGTCTTCGGGTCGTCCTGGAACGTGCCGTCGTCGGTCTCGAGGTTGAGCACGTCGAAGGGGCCGATCGTGACCTTGATCTCGCCGCCCGCCGCCGTCGCCGCGATCGGGGGGTTGCCCTTGATCCGCCAGCTCGGGCGCACCGTGACCTCGGTGTCGGGCGAGGCGCCGACGATCGTGACGTAGGAGCGATCGAGGATGTTGAAGCCCGCGATCTTGACGGGGTGGCCGGCGCCCCAGCCGACGACCCGGTAGTAGCGGCCGAGCGCGTTCGTCGGCAGCAGCAGCGAGGCGTCATTCGAATACGAGTTCTCGAACGTGTTGAACTGATAGACGATGATCGGCGTCGACGACGAGATGCGGTACGCGCGCGACGACAGGCACGTTCCGGGGGCCGAGTAGTCGTTCGGCTTCGGCCCGCAGTCGAGCTCGCGCGTCGGCAGGACGACCTGCTGGAGGCTGCCCGCGGGCACCGACACCTGCGTCACGACCTGGGTCGCGACCGGCTGGCCGGGCTCGGCCGCGTTGAGCTCGATGGTGACGTTGGCCTGCGCGGAGCCCGCGTTCGACAGGACGACGCCCCACGGGGCGCTGGCGGGGTCGTTGAAGGCGTCGACCTGGTCGAGGTCGACGGCCCAGAACTCGCACCCGACGTTCGACGGCTGCGCGGCGGCGGCGGCGCAGGCGCTGCTGCAGCCGCCCTGCGAGCAGAGCTTGCCGGACTCGACGTCGCAGGTCTCGACGAGCTCGCCCGGGCCCGTACCGTCGGGCGCGCACGCGTGGACCTCGTTGCCGACGCAGACGTTGGCGCCGGGGACGCACGGGACGCAGCCGAGGCCGGGGGCGCACGCGGCCGGGCACGCGACCGGGGCGGCGGCCTCGCCGTTCGCGTCGCAGGGCGTGTAGGACGTGCCGGCGCAGAGGTCGCACGTCGCGGAGACGCCGCCCGCGCCGCCCGATCCGCCGGTGCCGCTGCCGACGCCGCTCGATCCGCCGGAGCCGGAGAAGTCGGTGGCCTCGCCGGTGGCGGAGCACGCCCCGGCAAGCGCGGCCAGCGCGACGAGCGCGACGAGGGGCGAGGGGCGGGGCGCGTGGCGCATGGGCCGACGCTATCAGAATCGGCCGGCGCGAGCCCGGGAGAGGCTTCGCGGGCGGGCGCGCTCCTGCTATCGGTCGGCGATGCCGCCCGACGGCCGCCCGCCCGACTGGCTCTCTTCGCAGCCCCCGATCGCGCCGCTCGCGCGGCAGCTCCGCGCCGGGCGCGTGGTGCCGTTCGTCGGCGCGGGCACCTCGATCGGCCTCGGACTGCCCTCGTGGCCGCGGCTCGTCGAGAGCCTTCGCCAGGCCGCGCAGCGCGAGGCGGGCGGCGCCCCCCAGGGCATGCCGAAGGACCCGCTGCTCGCGGCCGAGCTCTGCCGGCGGCGCCTCGGCGCCCGCTACGGAGACGTCCTGTCGGGCGCCTTCACGCTCGGCGCCGACCACAAGGCCGCAATCGATCGCAGCGAGGTCTTCGAGCGCCTCGCCGCCCTGCCGTGCGTCTTCTGGCTGACGACGAACTACGACGCCGCGATCGAGCACGCGCTGTCGCGCTTCCGGCCGCGGTCGCGCCCGGAGTCCTTCAGCTGGTCGCACGAGGGGGCGGTCAATCGCTTCCTCATGCGCCGCCACGACCGCCGATCGCGGCCGGCCGTCATCCACCTGCACGGCCGCGTGAGCGAGCCGGAGGACGTCGTGCTCACCGAGGAGGACTACCAAAGACGCTACTGGTGGGCCGGCACCGATCGCCTGCGAATCGCGACGTTCTTCGCGACGTACTCGGCCTTGTTCGTGGGCTGCTCGATGACGGACGAGGACCTGAAGAGCGTGCTGCGCGAGGTGAAGGCGCGTTTCCGCTTCTCCGGAGGACAGCACTTCTGGCTGCGGGGCGTCGTCGACGAGGCCGAGTGGGGGCGCACGGGCGATCGCGAGGCGCACGCGGCGCTCTGGCGATCGAAGTTCGGCGTCGACGTGATCGACTACCCGGCGCCCGGCCACGACCACCGCGAGCTGGCGGTGGCGATCGCGGCGATCGGCGCCCTCGCCGAGACGCCGGCGGGGCGCTACGGCGCGGCCGGCCGGGGTCACCGGCGCGGCGCGGCCGACCCGGCGACCGACCCGGGCGATCCGCGCAAGGGCCGGTTCGGGGGCGAGGCCTCGCGCGGCGGCTACTCGCTCCGGGCCCGGGTGTCGCCGGTCGACCGCCGGGCGAGCTGGTTCGGGGTACGGCTCGAGGTGGTGCGCGAAGGGGGCGCCGAGGCGCCGCGCGCCGTGACCTTCCACGTCCACGACAGCTTCACGCCGGACGCGATCGAGGCCGCCTTCGAGGGCGACCGGGCGACGCTCGATCTCGAGGCCTTCGGCGCCTTCACGGTGGGCGCGACGGTGCGCCTCGCGTCGGGCGCGCGCGTGCAGCTCGAGCTCGATCTCGCGACCGTTCGCGACGCGCCGGCCGGGTTCCGCGACGGGTGACCGCGCCGCCCGGCTGCGCCCGGCCGTCCGTCCGGTCGACGGCCTTGCCAGCCAGCGGACGACGCGCGAACGGGCGGCGGTGAGCGCCTGCAGCGACAGCGGTCAGTGGAAGGAGATGCCGCCTGTGAACGACACCGACACGAAGTGGTCGAGGAAGGTCTGGCTCCCGGGCGACCGCATCATCGCGAGGTAGTTCGTGCGAATGCCGAGCGTCGGGTGCCAGCCCTTTCGCTCGAGGAAGTCGTACCCCAGGCCGAACGAGAACCCCGGCCCTGGCCCACCGTATCGGCCGTTGAGCCCGCTGCCGCCCCCAGCTCCGCCTCCGCCCGCGAGGAGCGACATGTTCAGGCCGGTCTGAGGGACGGGGTAGACCGCGAAGAGCACGCCAACCGCACCGCCCGGCCCGAATTCGGGCGTCAGGATCGGGGAGAAGAAGGCTCCGAGCCCGAGCGCGACGGCGCTGCCGATCGTGAGCCCGACGCCGGCCGTGCCGCTCAGCCCGAGCCCGTCGAGGTCGCGGGGGGCGGGCGAGGCCTTCATCGCCCGGGCGTAGCCGAAGCCGATCTCGGCGAAGGCGTACACGCCCGAGCCGGCCAGCCGGTCGTACCTGCCTTCGGCGTCCTCCCCGAGCGGGCCGACGGGCTCGCTGGGCGGAGACTCGGTTGCACCCGACGGCGGACCGCCGGGCTGGGCGTACCCCGATGGCGAGTAGGCAGGCCGCGCGGCCGGGCGCGCGGGCGCGGGAGCCGCAGCGGCGGCAGGCGCGGCCGCCGTCGGAGCGGCGTACTGGACGGACTCGACCTCTGCGCGCTTCAGCTTGCGGGTCGTCCCATCCGCGAGCTGGATCGTGACGCCGGCCCTGGGATCTTCCTCCATCACGGTGCCGCGCAGCCGGCCTCCCTTCTTGAGGAATACCGTGTCGACGGGCTCGTCGGCGAGGGCGGGGCTCGTCGAGAGGAGCAGCGCGGAGAGGACGATCGCGACCTGGGCGATCGGCTGTGAATGCGTCATCGAATGCCTCGGTGCCTGCTGGAGAGCCTCATCGGCTTGCCCACGCGCAGCGCGCCGGCCTGGAGCCTGTCGCTCGCCGCCACGAAGGTGAGGCAGCTTACGACATCGCGACCCCCACGCGGCCGGGTATTCGATCACGGGCGGCGCGGGTCGGACCGAGGAGGGCGCCAAGGACGCCAAGGACGCCAAGCGAGAGGTGGGAGGAGGAGGGCCCTGCGGGGCCGGAGGCCGGAGGCGCCGAGCGTGGACGCGCAAGGTCGGGCCGCCCTCAATCGTTGTTTGGCGGTCTTGGCGCTCTTGGCGTCCTTGGCGCTCCTCTCGCTCCCCATCCCTCCGGTCGACGGCCTTTCGATCCGGTGGACGCCGCGCGAACGGCCGGCCGTGAACGCATGCCGTCAGGGACTGGACAACCTCGTCAGCCCCGCTTCGCGAGCTGCGCCTCGAGCTCCGCGACGCGGGCGAGCGCAGCCTCCTTGGCGGCCAACGCGGCCTCCTTCGCGGCGCGTTCGGCCTGCCTGGCTGCGCGCTCGGCCTGCCTGGCTGCGCGCTCGGCCTCGGCCTCGGTCGGCCACAGGCGCTCTCCGTTCTCATCCTCGGCGACGCGCAGCCGCGTTCCGCCCTCGACGACGTGCACCCACGCGCCGAGCGTCGGCGAGAAGGCCGGCCCTTCTCCCGCGTAGCTGCGCGCGAGCGTGCCGTCGGCGGCG
>CAIVJW010000408.1 GCA_903906315.1 uncultured delta proteobacterium
CGCCGAGCCGCCGCCGGCCGCGGAGGGCGCCGCGCGCCGCGGCGTCGACGTCGAGGGGCGCCGGGCCGAGCTCGACGCGCGGCTGAAGCAGCTCGACAAGCAGAACTACTTCGAGATCCTCGGCGTCCAGCGCGACGCGTCCCCGGAGAAGATCCAGGCGGCGTACTTCGAGGCCGCCAAGACGTGGCACCCCGACCGCCAGCCGGCGGAGCTCGCGATCGTCAAGCCGTCGATTGCGCGCCTCTTCGGTCGCATCAACGAGGCCTACCAGGCGCTCTCCGACCCGGCGAAGCGCGCGGAGCACGCCAAATCCATCGCGGCGGGCGGCGGCACCGTCGAGGAGAGCGAGAAGGTCTCGCGCATGGTCGAGGCGGCCATGGAGTTCCAGAAGGCCGATCACCTCTTGAAGAAGGGGGACCTCGTCGCCGCCGAGGCGCTCGTGATCCGCGCCGTGCAGGCCGACCCGCAGCAGCCCGAGTTCCTGACCGTGCTGGCCTGGATTCAGTACCTGCGCCGCCCCCCTCCGGCCGGCTGGGAAGAGGGGCAGCCCACGAACCACTGGGACGACCTGATCCGGGTCTTCGACGCCGTGCTCCTGCGCGAGCCGCGCTACGAGCGAGGGCTCTACTTCCGCGGGCAGGTGCTCAAGCGGTCCGGGCGCGGCGATCGGGCCATCGGCGACTTCAAGCTCGCGGCCGAGATCAACCCGCGCAACACCGACGCGCTGCGCGAGGTCCGGCTCTACCAGATGCGGGCGGGGCAGACGCCGCCGCCGTCGCCGTCGAAGCCCTCGCTGGGCGAGAAGCGCCCTTCCTCGTCGATCCAGGTCGGCAAGCCGGAAGAGGGCGGGCTCTTCAACCGCCTCTTCAAGAAGTAGCCCGGCCCGCCTCGGGCGCGCTGCCCCGCCGCGCCAGCCGGCCGCGGGCGGGCCTAGCGCGCGGCGGCCGGCGACGCGCCGAGCGTGCGCAACGCGCGGCACACGGTCTCGTCGCGGCACGGGCCGACGCGCCCGCCGTGGTTCGGCCAGGCCGTCTCGCGCACCATCGAGAGATCGCGCACGTCGGGCCCGCGCCAGGGGCCGAGCGCGCGCCCCACGCTCGCCTCCCGCTCCGGCGTCGCGGGCAGCGACAGGCGCACCTGCGGCAGGATCCCCGTCTTTTGCACCGGGGATCCGTCGGGCAGCGCGAAGAGGAGCGTCGTCAGCCGCAGCACGCCCGCGTGGGCGTCGTCGTCGAGGTACTCCTGCGCGCAGCCCTTGCCGTAGGTGCGGTCGCCGATCACGACCGCGCGCCGGTAGCTGCCGAGGCCGCCGGCGATCATCTCCGCGGCGCTCGCGGAGTCTCCGTCGACCAGCACCGCGAGCGCCCCGGTGAAGCGCTGATCGGCGGGCACCTCGGGCGCGCGCTCGACCTCGATGGCGCCGTCGCGGCGGCGCATCGGGAACAGGGGTGCGCCGGGCAGGAACCGCCCGAGCGCGGCGATGGCCCCGTCGGTCGATCCTCCCCCGTTCGCCCGCAGATCGAGCACGAGGCCGCGCAGCCCGCCGGGCTGCCGGGCCGCCTCGATCGCGACCGAGATGCGCGCCCCGAGATCGTCCGGTACGTCCGCGACCGCCACCACCGTGACCTGCCCGTCGCCGAACCGCACGTGCTCGACGGGCAGCTCGGGCGTCCCGGTCGCGCGCTCGCGCGCCGGGTCCGAGCTCGGGGGCGCCTCCGCGGCGGCCCCGGCCGTCGCCTTCGCGGGAGGCGCGCTCGCCGAGGGGAGCGCGAGGTCGAGCGGCTCGGCGTGATCGACGCGGAGCACGGTGACGCGCGTCACGGCGCCCCGCGCGGGGGACACGATCGCGGCCTGATCGGCCTGCTCGACGCTCATCCCCGCCAGCGGCACCTCCTGGATGCGGAGCACCACGTCGCCGTCCGCGAGCGGCGACATCGCGCCGCGATCGATCCGCACGCCGATCGCGGTCCGCGTCATCTCCGTCCACAGCCGCTCGGGGGGGCTCTGCTCGATCGACAGGTCGTAGATCGAGAGCTCCTCGTCGAGCGGAGCCCACGCGCCGTGCGCGTCGAGCTGCGGCACGAACGCGCGGAGCGCCGCGGCGACGACGACCCGCGACCACTCCTCCGCGTCGTAGTCCGGCGCGGCGCGGTCGCGCGCGGCCTCGACGTACGGATCGATCGCCTCGCCGTACGCGCCCCGCAGCGCGCCGACCTGAAGCCCGAGGTCCTTCGCGAGATCCCGGGCGGTCCGCGTCACCGCGCCGTCCTCGAACGGCGTCGCTCGGGCGAGCTTCCACCGCGCCTCGCGATCGGCTCCGGGGCGGCGCGGATCGGGCGGAGGCGCAGCCGACGGCGGCGCCGCGCTCGCGATCGGCGCGACCTCGCGCGCGCCCTTCGCGGCGCCCTCGTCGAACAGCGTCCGCAGCTCACGCGACCAACCGACCAGCTCCGCGCCGATCCGACGCGCCGCCGAGCACGGGCCGGACCCGACCGGCGCCAGGATCTCCTCGAGCAGGTGCGCGGCCTCGCGCCGGACCGCCTCGCCGACCGGGCTGTCGGGCGCCACGGCCCACATCCCGTGCGGGTCGAGCCAGTCCGCCGTCGCGTCGGCGAACCTCGAGGCGCTCACGGGCGCCACGGCCGCGGCCAGCGACCCCAGCGCCTGCGCCGTCACGAGGCGCGCGTCGTCGCAGGCGAGCGCCGTCGGGGCGCCCGTGGGCACCGCGAACGCCCGCTCGCCCTCGGCCTCTTCGAGCAGCTCGCCTTCACCCGGCGTGGCGAGGAACGCCGGCCCCTCGCTGGCCGTCAGCCCCTCGAGCGCGGACTCGATCCCGCCTTCGAGGCGCGCACGGTGGCTCGACGTCCAGGCCGCGAACGCCCCGGCGACGCCGAGGCCGGTCAGCAGGCCGGCTACCGACGTGGCGAGGCGCGGCTTCACCCGATCCGAATACCACGCCACCCCGGACCCGGTCGAAGAGGCGCCGGAAACCGCGCGAAAGTGGGACGTTGCGCCCGAACTGCGCTTCGGGCGCCGGGAGGTCGATCGGGCCGACGACCGCGGCGCCGGCGCTACGCCGAAGCCGCCCGCCGTCGCCGCCGCGCCGCGACCGCGATCGCCGCCGCCGCGACCCCGAGGGCGA
>CAIVJW010000409.1 GCA_903906315.1 uncultured delta proteobacterium
CCGCGGCGGGGGAGGCTCGGCCGGCTCGTCGTTCGCCGCTTCGCCGTCGTACGCGGCCGCGAGCTCGCGGAGCACGCGCGCGCGCTGCTCGTCGAGGTCGGCGAGCGAGCGGTACAGGGCGGCGCGGCGGGGGTCGGTCACCCTGCCCTCCTGAGCTTCTCGACGTTGCCGCCAACACGCCCGCCCGAGAGCACGTCGAGCAGCCACACTTTCGACCCGGCGCGCTCGATCTTCCCGAGGTCGATCGCGTCGTAGTGGGCGAGCACGAACGCGCGCGCGGCCCCGTCGGTGACGTGCCACGCATCGCGGCTGGCGCCGCCGGCCTTCGTCGCGACCAGCCAGCCGATCGAGATCCACCTCCCGACCGTCGTCGCATCCACGCCGAGCATCTCGGCGAGCGCGCCCGCGGTCATCCCGTCTGCGCGCTCACGAAGCCGTCGACGCTTCCGCATGACGGCGACTGCGGTTTCGGTGCGCGCGAACCCGGCGGCCTTGAGCCTGAGGCGAATCCTCGCGGGCACCATCCACGCGAACTCTGCGAGCACAGCGATTTCGGCAGCCGACCACGGTGCCTCGCGCGTGCGCAGCGATGCCGCTCCGATGGCGACCGCGCGCCGTTGGACCGACCAGCGCGGGCGCTCGAGCCGTCGCACGAGGATGGCGAGCGCCTTCGTCGAATGGTGCTCGGCGTAGACATCGCGGATCGCCTGGTCCATCTCGGGCGTGAACGGGTGCAGAACCGTTTTGCGCCTGCGCTTCGATCGGCACGGCGCACAGTAGAGCGTGCTCGGCCGGCCGTGATGCTCCTTGCCGCAGTCGCGGCAGAGCCGCTCGGCGTCGCGGCAGCGGCCGCAGACCTGCGCCGCTCCGATCACAACGGCCGGGCACCGCGAACACGTGCGGCTCATCGGAACGGCCACTTCCACGGCTGGCCGGCGCGCTGCACGAGCCGCGCGGCGAACGGCGACACGCGGCACTTGCTCCCCACGGTGTAGCCCGAGCGGCCATCGCCGAAGGTTTCCGTGATGACGGTGCACGCGGTGCCGATCTGCCAGACGTCGCCGACCTCGAAACGCAGCGAGTCGCGGATATGCTCGCGCTCCGCTTCGAGGCGCGCGATCTTGGCGGCGAGCCGCTCGCAGCTCTCGCACCCGTCCGCGGGGTGCGGTGCCTGCGTCGAATCCTCGGCGTTGTCCTCGGGCAGCGCCTGCGCTCTCCGGTCGCGGCGCCACGCGGAGGCTGGTGTCGCGAGGGCCTGTTCCAGTGGCCACCCGAGCCGCTCGATGCGGCCGCGAACCATCTGGTACGAGAGGCCGCGCTGCTTCGCCAGCGCGCGCAGCGTCGTCGTCGTGCCGCCGACATGGACCGCGATCTCGAAGCGCTTGCGCCCTCGGCGCGGCGCGGTCTGCTGGGTGTCGCTCACGTTGCCGCCTCCTTGGGTTCGTCGTCGCGTTGCTCGAGCGCCGGCGCGGGGTCAGGCGCGGGGGAGATCACGATCGCGAGCGCGCCGGGCAGGCGCACGACGACGACAGGCATGCGCACGCGCACGCGGTCGCGGACTTCGTCTCTCGTGCCGTAGCGGCTCACCACGCCTCCGTCATGAGCGCGGGTTCGGTGGCCAGCGCCGCCCGCGCCTCGTCGCGCTCCGCGATCGTCGCCTGCCGGTACGCCTCGTCCTCCTCGTGACGCTGATTCAGCCCGTCGATCCGGTCGAGCGCCTCGTCGCGCTCGGCGATGGCGGCGTCGCGCTCGCCGCG
>CAIVJW010000410.1 GCA_903906315.1 uncultured delta proteobacterium
CCGCGCCGCCCTGCCCCGTCGCGCCTCCCTGCCCCGCGCCGCCCTGCGCGGCACCGCCGGCGCCGGTGGTGGCCGTCGTCGATGCGCCACCCGTGCCGGCCGACGTGGTCGACGACCGGGACGACTCGCTCTTGCACCCGAGGAGGCCGAGACACGCGACGAGGAGGAGCGCGGGGGATCTCATACGAGGCAGCGTAGCCGACCTCGGGCGCCCCGCGCCTACCGCTCGTCGCGCTTACGCCGCGGGACCCGTGCGGCCGCCGCGCTCACCCGCTCGCGCGCGGCGATCACGAGCGGCTCGGCCGGCGTGAGCGCGTCGACGAGGTCGGCGACCCGCCGCGTCCCCTCCTCGGCCCGCTTCCACGCCGCGGCGAACGCGAGCGTGCCGGGGCGCGCGTCCGCGGCGAGGTCGATCGCGCGCGAGAGCTCGGTCCCCACGCGCGCGATGCGGGCGAGCTCGAGCCGCCCGGCGCCCGCCGACTTGGCCGCGGCGTACATCGCACGCACGACGCCGAGCAGATCGCGCACCGCCTCGTGAGGGAACGGATCGGCGCGCGGGCTCAGCACGAGGGGATCGTACCGAGGCGGCGCCCGCACGGCGAGCGCGCGACCCGCCCCGCGGCGCGCGGAGGAAGCTTCATGTCCGCCCCCCGGTCGGCGCGCGCCCGGTCAGCGGAGCGACCCGACGGCGTCCTCGACGGCCTTCACGAGCGCGCCCGATCGGACGAGCTCCGTGACGGCGGCGATGTCGAGGTAAAGCGGCCGGTCGGCCACGAGCTCGGTCGCGACGCCGCGGATCGCCCGGTGCGCCGCGGCGACGCCCGTGCTCGGCGCGAGCGGGCGCCGCTGATCGACGCCCTGAGCAGCCGTCAGGAGCTCGATCGCGAGCGACGATCGCACGTTATCGATGACCTGGAGGAGCTTGCGCGCGCCGATGCTGCCCATGCTCACGTGGTCCTCGCGCCCCGCCGACGACGGGATGGAGTCGACGCTCGCGGGGTGACAGAGCACCTTGTTCTCGCTCACGAGCGAGGCGCTCGCGACCTGCGCGATCATGAACCCCGAGTGCAGCCCGCTCGAGGGCGCGAGGAACGGCGTGAGGCCGCTCGAGAGCGCCGGATTGACCAGCTGCTCGACGCGCCGCTCGCTGATGTTGGCGAGCTCGGCCGCCGCGATCGCGGCCAGATCCAGGGCAATCGCGATGGGCTGTCCGTGGAAGTTGCCGCCCGAGATGAGCTCCGCCTCGCCGTCGTCGGAGAGCAGCACGGTCGGGTTGTCGGTGACGCTGTTGACCTCGCGCACGAGCACGTCGGCCGCCCACGAGAGCGCGTCGCGGGTCGCGCCGTGCACCTGCGGCATGCAGCGCAGCGAGTACGGGTCCTGAACCTTGTGGCAGTCCCGGTGGCTCTCCATGATCTCGCTGTCCGAGAGCAGCGAGCGCAGGTTCGACGCGCAGACCTCCTGCCCCGGGTGCGGTCGCACGGCCATCAGCCGCGGGTCGAACGGGCGCTTCGACCCCTTGAGCGCCTCGAGGCTCACCGATCCGGCGATGTCGGCCACCGTGCAGAGCGCGAGCGCGTCGCGGATCGCGAGCGCACCGAGCGCCGTCATGTACTGGGTGCCGTTGATGAGCGCGAGGCCCTCCTTGGCCGCGAGCTCGATCGGCGTGAGGCCCGCGCGGGCGAGCGCCTCGCCGCCGCTCACGCGCGCGCCGTCGAACGTGGCCTCGCCCTCGCCGATGAGCACGAGCGCGAGGTGGGCGAGCGGCGCGAGGTCGCCCGAGGCCCCGACCGATCCCTGCGCGGGGATGCGCGGGCTGACCCCGCGGCCGAGCATCGCGATCAGGAGGTCGATGACCTCGGCGCGCACGCCCGAATAGCCGAGCGCCACGACCTGTGCGCGCAGGAGCATCATCGCGCGCACCTCGCCCTCGCCGAGGTCGGGCCCGACGCCGCACGAGTGACTGCGCACGAGGTTGCGCTGCAGCGCGCGGACGTCGCCCTCCTGGATGCGGGTCTCCGCGAGCGCGCCGAAGCCGGTGTTGACGCCGTAGACGGCGGGGCCGCGATCCCCGGCGGCGGCGATGGCGTCGATGACGCGGCGCGAGGCGTCGACGCGCACGCGGGCCTCGGGGCCGAGCACGACCGGGCGGCCGAAGCGGGCCACGTCTTCGAGCTCCGCGAGGGAGATGGGGTTGCCGAGGACGACCGGCGGGGCGCCGGCCAGCACACGCGTCGAGGTCGACATCGCGCGAACGCTAGATCGAGCGGGACCAAAGGGACAGGCCGCGAGCCGCGGGCACGCAAAAAAGCGCGCCGTCGAGCAGATCGATCGCCTATCCTCCCGGCGTCCGCCAGCCCCCGCCCCCGTCCCAGAGGAGCCTGCTCCCGATGCGATCGATCGCCGCCGCCACGCTCACGGCCGCGCTGCTCACCGCGGCGACGGAGGGGCGTGCCCAAGCGCAGCCGCCGTCGCCTGCACCCGCAGCGCCCGCTCCCGCAGCCCCTCCCGCCGTGGAGGCCGCGCCCGTCGAAAAGGCGCCGCCGCCCGCCAGCGTCGCGGCCGCGCAGGCCCCGCAGCCCGCCGCCGAGGACGAGTGGAGCGATCGCCTCGTGATCGACACCGGGCGCATCGAGCTGCGCCCGCCGGACAAGCACGCCGTGCGCTTCACCTTGCACGGCGAGTATCAGCTCCGCTACCGGGGGCAGAGCGACCTCCGGCTGCAGGCGCCGATCGGCGACGCCTCGATCGACAAGCTCGGCCAGAACCAGCTCGTCACGCACTGGCTGCGCCTCAACCCGCGCTTCCAGTTCCGCGACAACTTCGCCCTCGTCGCGCAGCTCGACGTCCCCACCGGCATGGTCGCGGGCGACCGCACCCAGCGCGTCGACGCCGCCCGCGACCCGATGAACGACCCGAAGTGGTACGGCATCAAGGCGCGCCACCTCTACTTCGAGTGGAACACGTCGATCGGCACCGTGCGCGTCGGCCAGCAAGGGTCGTACTGGGGCACGGGCATCCTCGCGAACGACGGCGACCACCCGACGCTCTTCGGCGACTACACGAACGGCGCGATCACCGAGCGGCTCCTCTTCGCGACGCAGCCCGCCGGCAAGGGCACGCCGCTCACGCTGCTCTTCGCCGGCGACATGGTGCTCGAGGACGCGACCGCCCGCCTGCTCTCGGACCGCGACCGCGCGTTCCAGGGCGTGACGGCCGCCATGTGGCGCACCAAGCCCGCCGAGCTCGGCGTGTACGGCGTCGTCCGGCACGCGGAGAACGACCGCACCTCGACCGGGCCGCTCACGCCGTTCACGGAGTCGCTCACCGTCGGCGTCGTCGACGTGACCGGCAAGTTCAACGCCCGCGTCCCCGGCGCCGACGCCTTCGCCTACGGCAGCTTCGAGGTCGCGTCGATCGTCGGATCGACGAACTTCGTCCGCGGCAACTGCGGTCGCCTGCTCGACCCGACCAAGCCGGCCCGCGACGAGAAGGTGCGATCGTTCGGCGCGTCCGCGACGATCGGCGCGGTGCACGTCGGCCGCGACGCCAACCGCCGCTGGGGCAAGGCCGCCCTCGAGGTCGAGTGGGGCTACGCCTCCGGCGACGCCGATCCGTGCGACGGCACGACGAAGCGCTTCGTCATGGACCCGAACCACAACGTCGGCCTCGTGCTCTTCCGCCACGTGATGGCGTGGAAGACCGCGCGCGCGGCCACGATCGCGCAGGACCCCGACCTCGTCGGCCGATCGGCGCCGGGCGTGCAGCTCCTGCCCTCGAACGGCGGCATCTTCGGCGCGACGTACCTGAACCCGCGGCTCGTCGTGCGGCCGCGCCCCTGGCTCGACCTCAAGGGCGGCGTCCTGCTCGCGCAGACGACGGCCGACCTCGTGGACCCGTACCACGCGGGCGCGCTCGGCAACCTGCGCAACTACGACGGAGGGAGCTCGCGCCTGCACGATCTCGGCCTCGAGGTCGACCTCGGCATCGAGGGCCGCATCGAGGTCCCGGGCGTCGTCATCAACGTCGGGGCCGAGGGCGGCGCGCTCTTCCCGGGCCACGCCTTCGACGACGCGGGCGGCCACCGGCTCCCGAACCAGTACCTCGGCAACCTCCGCGCCGGCTTGCACTTCTAGCCGCCGATGACGCGCACCGTTCCAGCTGCGATGGGGCCGCGCGCGGCCTCCGGCGTCCTGATGGTCGCCCTCGCGGCGTGCGGCCCCGCGCTCGCCCCGGCCACCGGCGTCCCGTCGGGTCCGTCCGCCGCCGCGCCCATCGTCGACCTCGGCGCCGCGGCCCCGCCTTGCTCGGCGTTGCCGGCCATCGGCGCGCCCCTCGTCAAGGCGCCGGTGCTCGCGACCGCGCCGATCGCCGCTCCGACGGTGCCCTTTCGCATCGCGTGCAAGCTGCCCGAGCCGCGCAAGAGCGACGACCCGTGCGCCACCGACGCCGACTGCGGCGTCTCGGAGCCATGCCACGCGCGCGCCTGCGTCGCCAAGGCGCGGAGCAACCCGGCCGGCCCGGGCACGACCTGCACACGCAACCTCGTCTGCGACAGCGCGGACGCCAACCGCTGCGGCTGCTTCGAGGGCCGCTGCGCGCTCATCCCCCACTGAGCCGCGGGCCCCGCTGGCCGCGTCACCCCGGATCCTCCGCCATGCGCTACTTCGTGACCTTCCCCTCGGGCGACGAGGTCGCCGTCGACGTGACGTACGCCCCCACGGGCGAGCTCATCGTCGAGTCCAACGGCCGCCGCCTCGAGGCCGACGCGACCACGCACCGCGGCGGGTCGAGCACCTGCATGCGCATCGACGGGCACGTCATCGATCTGTGGATGGAGGGCGCCCCGCCCGAGGTCGGCGTCGTCGTCGGCGCGACGCGCTTCTACGCGGGAGTCGAGAGCGAACGCATGCGCGCGCTCTCGACGGTGATCGGCGGCAAGCAGGCGAGCGGCGACGGCCTGGTGAAGTCGCCGATGCCCGGCCGCGTGCTCAAGGTGCTGGTCGCCGAGGGCGACGAGGTGAGCGTGGGCACCCCGCTCGTCGTCGTCGAAGCGATGAAGATGGAGAACGAGCTCACCGCCGCGCGCGACGGCGTGGTGAAGGCGATCTTCGTCGCGGCCGGCAGCACCGTCGAGAGCGGCGCGCGCCTCATCGAGATCCACTAGCCATGAAGCGCCTCCACCTCGCCCACCTCCCGACGCCGATCGTGCAGCCCAAGCGCCTCGCGGAGGCGATCGGCCTCGACCTGTGGGTCAAACGCGACGACATGACGGGCGGCGCGGAGTCGGGCAACAAGATCCGCAAGCTCGAGCTGCTCCTCGCCGACGCCCTCGCGCAAGGCGCCGACACGCTGATCACCTGCGGCGGCGTGCAGTCGAACCACGCGCGCGCGACCGCGCTCGTCGGCGCTTCGCTCGGGCTCTCGTCGGTCCTCTACCTGCGCACGACCGATCCGGGCGTCGTGCCCGACGGCCTCGGCCGCTGGGCCCCGTGGCCCGAGGGCACGCCGATCACCGGCAACGTCGTGCTCGACCGGCTCGCCGGCGCCGAGATCCGCCTCATCACGCCCGCCAGCTATCGCGATCGCGCGCGCGTCATGGAGGAGGCGGCCGCCGAGCTGCGCGCCACCGGCCGCACGCCCTACGTCATCCCCGAGGGCGGATCGAACGGCCTGGGATCGCTGGGCTACGTCGAGGCAATGGGCGAGGTGCGCCGGCAGCTCGACCTCGGCCTCGCGGGCGGCGAGCCGTTCGACGTCGTGGTGCTCGCGTGCGGATCGGGCGGGACCGCGGCGGGAGTGACCCTCGGCGCCGCGCGCCACGAGGTCGCCGCCGAGGTGCGCGCGATGGCCGTCTGCGACGACGCCCACACCTTCGAGCAGGTCATCGAGCGCATCATGGCCGAGGCGCGCGCGCTCGATCCGCGCCTCACGCGCGCCGCGCACCTCGTGGTCGACGACTCGGCGAAGGGCCCGGCGTACGGGGTGTCCACGCCAGCGCAGCGCCGCCGCCTCGTGGACGTCGCGCGCCTGTCGGGCCTGGTGCTCGACCCGGTCTACACCGGCAAGGCCTTCGCCGGCCTGTGGGACCTCGTCGACAGCGGCGCGGTCGAGCGCGGCGAGCGCGTCCTCTTCCTGCACACCGGCGGCCTCCCCGGCCTGCTCGCGCAGGGCGAGGAGCTCCGCGACGTGGTCTGACCTAGCGGCCGGGCGCTACGTCGGGCCGCCGGCCCACCACGCTTCGGCGAGCGAGGCGTCCTCGACCGTGTCTATCTCCATGTACCCCCCGGGGGTATCGACGCGGTGCATGGCCGTGCCCGCTTCAACCATGTGCTGGAGGAGGTCGATGAGGTACGCCTTCTGGAAGGTGCGCCCCTCGCGGAACTCGCCGCCGTCGTAGGCGGCCTTCGCCGCGTCGAAAGCCGAGAGGAAGCCCCTCGCCCCGGCGGCGGTCAGGCGCATCACGCCGATGAACTCGCCCGCGGCCTCGCTCGACGGGATCCTGCGCGAGATCTCGACCACGCGGTCGCCCTCGGCGCGGAGCTTCTCGGCGTCCGACTCGGGGTGCTGCGACCTGCCGACGTAGCGCCGCCGCCAGTCGGTGTCGCAGGCGAGCGTGACGTCGTGCGGGGAGCGCACGAGGTCGGCGACGATCGACGGGCGGTAGACGATGTCCGAGTACGTGGAGACGAACCCGTCCTCGAGGTGCTCGCGCGCGTGGAGCAGCGAGATCAGGATGTTGTTGTTCGCCCAGTCGCGGTTCTCGACGAAGGTGAGGTCGGGGTACGCAGCGCGGATGAGCTCGGCCTTGTAGCCGCAGACGAAGACGACGTCCTTGCGCTCGAAGCCGCCGGCTGCCAGGGCGTCGAGCACCGAGTCGAGCATCGGCCGCCCCAGGATGGGGACCAGCGTCTTGGGGATCTCGTCGGTCAGGTGCTTGAGCCGGGCGCCGCGGCCCGCACCGATGATGATGGCTTTCACGTCGTGCTCCTCGCGGGCCACGTAGCACGAGGCCCATTCGAACGCACAAAACGCCGCGAGCGGCGTTTCCGCCGCTCGCAACGTGCATCGAGCCTCGCCAAGGCGAGGCGATGGCCTCAGGCGTCGTTGGCGCAGGCCGCGATCTCGGCGCCGCAGTTCGTCTGCGCGCAGGAGCCGCAGTCCGCCGAAGGCGCAACCATCGGGTCGGCGCAAACGGTGTCGGCGCACTCCGTCGCGCACTTGTCGCACGCGCAGGTCTTGGCCGCGTCGAGGAGCGGCATCGAATCGGCGCAGACGTTGCTGACGTCGGCCGTGGTGAGGACCTCGGCGCACTTGGTGCACGCCGCGCCGCCGCCCGCGCCGCCCTGGCCCGCGCCGCCCG
>CAIVJW010000411.1 GCA_903906315.1 uncultured delta proteobacterium
CCAGCGGGCCGCTCGCGGCCCCATCGAAACCAGCGGGCCGCTCGCGGCCCCATCGAGACTCAATGCGCAGCCCACTGCACGCTGCCGAGGTCGATGCCTTCCTTGAACATCTCGTAGAGCGGTGACATCTCGCGCAGGCGGTTGACCTTGCGGATGACGAGGTCGGCGACGAAGTCGACCTCCTCGTCGGTGTTGAACCGCCCCAGGCCGAAGCGGATGCTCGAGTGCGCGAGGTCGTCGCCGATGCCCATCGCGTGCAGGACGTACGACGGCTCGAGGCTCGCGCTCGTGCACGCCGAGCCGCTCGAAACCGCGACGTCCTTGATGGCCATCATCAGGCCCTCGCCCTCGACGAATCCAAACGACACGTTGAGGTTGCCGGGCAGGCGGTGCTCGAGCGACCCGTTGAGCTGGATCTCTTCGAGCGCTCCGAACAGCTTTGCGCGCAGCCGATCGCGCATCGCGAGGATGCGCTTCGACTCCTCCGCGCCCTCCGTCGCGAGGATCTCGCACGCCTTGCCGAGCCCGACGATGCCCGGCACGTTGAGCGTGCCCGATCGCATGCCGAACTCGTGGCCGCCGCCGTCCATCTGCGCGGTGAGGCGCACGCGGGGCTTGGACCGCCGCACGTAGAGCGCGCCGACGCCCTTCGGCCCGTAGATCTTGTGCGCCGAGATCGACACGAGATCGAGGTGCATCTTCTCGACGTCGAGCGGCGCCTTGCCGAGGCCCTGCACCGCGTCCGAGTGGAACAGCACGCCGCGCGCCCGCGTGATCGCGCCGATCTCCGCGAGGGGCTGCACGGTGCCGACCTCGTTGTTCGCGTGCATCACCGAGACGAGGATCGTCTTGTCCGTGATGGCCTTGGCGACGTCGTCGGGGTCGACGAGCCCGTCGCGGCCGACGCGGAGGTACGTGACCTCGTAGCCGTGCTTCTCGAGGCGTTTGCAGGTGTCGAGGATGGCCTTGTGCTCGATCACCGTCGTGATGATGTGGCGGCCCTTCTCGGCGTAGAACTCGGCCACGCCCTTGAGCGCGAGGTTGTCGCTCTCGGTCGCGCCCGACGTGAAGACGATCTCCTTCGGGCTCGCCGCGCCGAGGAGTCTCGCGACCCGCTCGCGCGCGATGCTAACGGCCTCGTCGGCCTTCCACCCGAAGACGTGGCTGCGGCTGGCCGCGTTGCCGAACTTCTCGCCGAAGTGCGGAAGCATCGCCTCGATCACGCGCGGGTCGACCGGCGTGGTGGCGTGGTTGTCCATGTAGACGGGCAGGTTCAGGGCCATCTTCGTCGCGTCCTCTTCGGTCCTCAGTCCTCGGCCCCGCCGAGCGCGGCGCCCCGATCGACCGCCGCGCGAGCGGCCTTCGTCGTGCCGCAGTGGATGCCCGAGACGAGCTCGGGCTCGGTCTGGTCGTGCCCCCGGACGTGGCAGTCGGTGCAGGCCGCGACGATCTCGCCGGGGTCGCAGGCCTCGCCGCACGTGTCGAGGTAGTCGATGCTCGCGGCCAGCTCGCGCTCGAGCGTCGCGAGGTGGGCGATCTGCGTGCGCGTCTCCTGGAGCTTCTGCAGGTACACCGCGCGCACCTTCGCCATCGCGCCGGGCGCCGAGGGGGCGCGCTCCCACGTCGCCACGATCTGCTGAATCTGCGCGAGCGAAAGGCCGAGATCGTGGAGCTTGCCGATCCATCGGACGCGGTTCAGCGCCGCCTGGTCGTACAGGCGGTAGCGGCCCTTCGATCGCGCGTGCGGCCGAAGGAGCCCGACCTCTTCGTAGTGATGGATGGCGCGGACCGTCTTGCCGCTCGCCCGGGCGATGTCCCCGACCAGCAAGAGGCCGTCCTCCGCGGCCGATCGCAGGTCACCGTCGCCGCCGTCGTCGACCGGGTGCGGCTCGACCGAGCCGGGGATCCCGGGGCTCACGAGAGGCAGGTGTCGAACGGTCGCCATGGTGTCGGGGTCTTTCGCGGCGCGGTTGCCGCGCGTCGGAGAGTCATACCCTGACCCTCACGCATGCGTCAGGGTCATGTGTCGAAATCAACCGTACCCTAACCCTAACGCATGCGTTAGGGTTACCAGACGGAAGCTAAATGCCGACGACCGCTCTGTCAACCCCGATGCCTGCTGCGCCGCCCGACGCCTCACCAGAGGCCTCACCGAGCGGGGCGCCGCCCCCGCGATCCCTGCCCGTGGAGCGCCGCTCGATCGACGACGCGCGTGCGCTCGGCGGGCGGTTGCTCGCGAGGG
>CAIVJW010000412.1 GCA_903906315.1 uncultured delta proteobacterium
CATTCATGCCGGTGCACCCAGGCAGCGCGGCGAGTTTGGACCGCTGATCAGCCGAAATGAACGGGGCGGGGTCAGGCGGCGAGCCTCGCCGGATCCGCGGGACCTTTTCGGCGAGGGTCGAGCTACGGCGCCACCGCCACGCCCCCGCGCGCGGAGTGACGACGAGCCCTGCGAGGAGGCCGCGCGGGGCCTTTTCGGGCCGCTCTCGACCCCTCCGGCGCCCCGGGGCGGGCGCCCGGAGGACGAAAAAGAACGGCCGCTCGCCGGGAAGCTCGCCGGCAACTTGTCTCTTCCGCCGCGCCGGTGCGATTCTGCGCGACAGGATGCCTTCGCGAGCCCTCTTCGCCCTCGCCCTGATCCCGCTTTGCTTCGTGCCGCTCGCCTGCGGCGGGGGGCAGCGGTGGAGCGTGGACATGTCTTGGTCCTCCGAGCAGCAGGAGAGCAAAGGCGGGCGACGCACCCGCGACCTGAACCCGCAGGCGGGGGCCGAGCTCGACGCCGGAGTGCTCGGCTGGGTCGGCGTGCGGCACGATCTCCTGCTTAGCCCGGCGGTGCCGCACACCGAGGCCTGCTCCTGCCTCGCGATCGCGGTCGGCTCGCTCGGCGACAAGCGCTTCGCCTGGCAGAACGGCGCGCCCCCGAACGAGAACGACCTCATGGCCGTCGCGATGAGCGCGCACGGGGTGACGTGCCCGGGCGGCCCCGCCGACGAGAACCAGCGCAGGCCGTCGATCTCGGCCGTCGACCGCGAGGGCCCTGACGTCATCATCGAGGTCGAGGAGCTGCCGCCGGGCCGCCCGCTCGCGACCGGAGCCGTGTTCCTGAAGCCCGGCGTGACCGGTGGCGTCTACGTGCGATCCCGGTCGCGTCGACTGCCCTACGCCCAGCCGGTCGGCGAGCGCCTCTGCCGCATCCTGGCCCCGGCCGCCCCGACCCCCTCCAGCACCGCGTTCTAGCCCGGCCGCCGGCCCGGATCGCGGGGCCGCCCCCGACGACGACGCCCGGTGCGAACCTGTGCCCGTGCCCGCGACGAGGCCCGCGTGTGCCCGTCCGCCGTAGCGCCGGCGCGCCGCGCCGAGCGTCCGGCGCGGGCCACGCCGAACGGCCACCCGAGCGCGGGACGGGGCCGTCGAGAGCATGGTCTTCGGGGCTGCGCGACCCTATGGCTCCGCGCACGCGACACCCGCCGTTCGGCGGGGTCCCGCCCTGCCTCGACCGCTCGGGTGAGCCGGACCAAGACAGGCGTCGCAAGCGAGGAAATCATGGCCAAGTCAATCTACTTCTTCGGGTCCGGGCACGCCGACGGCGACACGACGATGAAGGACCTGCTCGGCGGTAAGGGCGCAGGTCTCGCCGAGATGACCCGCCTCGGGATCCCCGTCCCGCCCGGCTTCACGATCACGACCGAGGTCTGCAACGGCTTCTACGCGGCCGGATCCACGATCCCCCAGGTCGTGCGGGACGAGGCGATGGCGGCCATGGACCGCGTCGCGGAGATCGTCGGCACGCGCTTCGGCGACCCGTCGTCGCCGCTGCTGGTGTCGGTCCGGTCCGGCGCCCGCGCGTCGATGCCCGGCATGATGGACACGATCCTGAACCTGGGCCTGAACGAGGTGATCGTCGAGGGGCTCGCGAAGAAGACGCAGAACCCGCGCTTCGCGCTCGACGCCTTCCGCCGGTTCATCGTGACGTTCTCCGACGTCGTGCTCGGCGTGCCGAAGGCTCGCTTCGAGCACGCGCTGCACGAGGCCCGGCTCGACGCCGCCAAGCGCCTCGGCGTCGACGCGAGCCGCCTCAACTCGGCCGAGCTCGAGCGCAAGGTCCCCGACTCGCAGCTCGACGCCGACGCGCTCCGCGGGCTCGTCGCCAACCAGAAGAAGATCGTGCTCGAGGCGACCGGCAAGCCGTTCCCCGAGGACCCGTGGGAGCAGCTCTGGGGCGCCATCTCGGCCGTCTTCAAGAGCTGGCTCAACCAGCGCGCCAAGGTCTACCGCAACATGCACGACATCCCCGAGAGCTGGGGCACGGCGTGCAACATCCAGGCGATGGTGTTCGGCAACCTGAGCGATACCTCGGGGACGGGCGTCGCGTTCACGCGCGACCCGTCGACGGGCGAGCGGCGCTTCTACGGCGAGTGGCTGCCGAACGCGCAGGGCGAGGACGTCGTCGCCGGCGTGCGCACGCCGCACCCCGTCGCGAAGACCGGCACGGTGGACGACGCGCACTCGCTCGAGGTCGTGTTCCCGAAGGTCTACGCGGAGCTCTGCGCGATCTACGCGAAGCTCGAGAAGCACTTCCGCGACATGCAGGACATGGAGTTCACCATCCAGGAGGGCAAGCTCTACCTCCTGCAGACGCGCAACGGCAAGCGCACCGGCAAGGCCGCCGTCCGCATCGCCGTCGAGATGGTGAAGGAGGGCCTCATCAGCGAGCGCGACGCCGTGCTGCGCGTCGATCCCGCGTCGCTCGATCAGCTCCTGCACCCGAGCATCGATCCCACCGCGCCGAAGCGCTTGCTCGCGCGCGGCCTGCCCGCGAGCCCCGGCGCCGCGAGCGGCCAGATCGTGTTCAGCGCCGACGAGGCCGAGCGCCGCGCCGGCCAGGGCGCCGCGGTCATCCTCGTGCGCGCCGAGACGTCGCCCGAGGACATCCACGGCATGAAGGCCGCGCGCGGCATCCTCACGGCGCGCGGCGGCATGACGAGCCACGCGGCCGTCGTCGCGCGCGGCATGGGCAAGTCCTGCGTCGCCGGCTGCTCCTCGGTGCACGTGCACTACGAGACGCAGACGATGACGATCACCGAGTACGACGAGAGCGGCCGCCCGACGGGCGAGGTCGTGCTCAAGGCGGGCGACGTCATCACGCTCGACGGCGGGACGGGCAGCGTCTACCTCGGCTCGCTGCCGACGGTCGCCGCCGCGCTCTCCGGCGAGTTCGGCGAGCTCATGGTGATGGCCGACAAGTCCCGTCGGCTGAAGATCCGCACCAACGGCGACACCCCGGACGACGCGCGCACCGCGCGCAACTTCGGCGCCGAGGGCATCGGCCTCTGCCGCACCGAGCACATGTTCTTCTCGGACGAGCGCATCCTCGCGGTCCGCGAGATGATCATGGCCGACAACGTCGACGCCCGCCGACGCGCGCTCGCGAAGCTCCTGCCCTACCAGCGCGGCGACTTCGACGGCATCTTCCGCCAGATGGCGGGGCTCCCCGTCACGATCCGCCTGCTCGACCCGCCGCTGCACGAGTTCCTGCCGAACGAGCAGTTCGAGGAGCTGCACGGCGCGAGCGAGGACAAGCGCGCGAAGGCGAGGAAGTACCTCGAGAAGCTGGCGGCCGCGATCGGCGTGTCCGTCGAGGACCTCGAGAAGAAGAACCGGGCCCTCGCCGAGGCCAACCCGATGCTCGGACACCGCGGCTGCCGGCTCGCGGTGACCTTCCCCGAGATCTACGAGATGCAGGCGCGCGCGATCCTCGAGGCCGCGTGCGACGTGGCGGCGGCCGGCATCACGGTGCTGCCGGAGATCATGATCCCGCTCAGCCTCACGAGGCGCGAGCTCGAGCTCATGAAGGCGATCGTCGACGGCGCCGCGGCCCAGGTCTTCGCCGAGAAGGGCCGCAAGGTCGACTACCTCTTCGGCACGATGATCGAGCTGCCCCGCGCCGCGATCGTGGCGAACGAGCTCGCCGAGGTGGCCGAGTTCTTCAGCTTCGGCACGAACGACCTCACGCAGACCGCGCTCGGGATCTCGCGGGACGACGCGGGGAAGTTCCTCGGCGCCTACGTCGAGGCGGGCATCTTCGCGAAGGACCCGTTCCAGACGCTCGACACGCAGGGCGTCGGCGCGCTCATCGAGCTGGCCAAGGACCGCGGTCGCGCGACCCGCGCCAAGCTCAAGCTCGGCATCTGCGGCGAGCACGGCGGCGATCCGGCGAGCATCGACTTCTGCAACAAGGTCGGGCTCGACTACGTGTCCTGCTCGCCGTTCCGCGTGCCGATCGCGCGCCTCGCGGCGGCCCAGGCGGCCCTGCGCGCCGACGGCGGCGCGGCGGGCAGCACGACGGCGTGACACGCTGACCCCTCCCGCGTAGCACGCGACCGGGCGCCCCTCTTCACGGAGGCGGCGCCCGGTGGCCTTTCGAACATTGGAGAGGGCGGCGATCCGCGGAGGGCCTGCGCAGCCCCGCCACGCCGGGGGCTCCTCGTCGCCTCCGCCCATTTCGTGCGGGCCGCCGTCGCGCGCCGAGCTGGAATGGCCCCATTACCACGGGATGCGAGAATGGCGGCGCCCGTCACGGCGGCCCCCGCGCGCCCGGTCAACCGCTGCACTTGCCATTGTCGCGTGGCATTGAGCCGCTGCAACCGCATACTCCCTGGCGGGGCGAGGGATCATCGTGGATTGGTTATCGAGCACCGCCGGCGGCGAGGGCCCGGGTCGTCCGATCGACGACGGGCGGCCAAGCCGCGCGCGGGCCGTCTATTTCGGGCCCGCCGACGCCGGCCTCTTCGGCTGGTACCACGCGCCGATCGGCGGCCCGGCGCGACGCGCGGGCGTCGTCCTCGCGGGGCCGATGCATTACGAGGCGCTCTGCGCGCACCGCGCGATGAGGCACCTCGCCGAGCGGCTGGCGAGCGCCGGATTCGCGGTGCTGCGCCTCGACCCGCACGGGACGGGCGACTCGGCGGGAGGCGACCGCGATCCGGGTCGCGTCGAGGCGTGGCTGAGGAGCTTCGACCACGCGATCGAGGAGCTGCGCGCGATCTCCGGCGCCGAGGACGTGAGCCTGTGCGGCGTGCGGCTCGGCGCGACGCTCGCGATCGCGGCGGCGGCGCGGCGGGGGGACGTCGCGAGCCTCGTCATCGTCGCGCCCTGCCCGACCGGGCGCGCCTACGTCCGCGAGGTGCGCGCGTTCCGGCTGATGAAGGAGGCCACGCGGCCGCCCACGAAGGCGACCGCCGAGGGCGGCGACGAGGAGGCCGCCGGCTTCGTGATCACGGCGGAGACCGCGGGCGCGCTCTCGCGCCTGAAGCCGCTCGCGGGCGCAAACCGGCCGGCCGCGCGCGCGCTCGTCGTCGGGCGGGACGACGACGTGCCGGGCGACGATCAGGTCGCCGCGCAGCTGCGCGACGCGGGCGTCGCGACCGATCACCGCAAGCTCGCCGGCTACGCCGACCTGATGCAGGACGCGCACAAGTCGGTCGTGCCGCGCCCGATGATCGAGGCGATCGCGGCGTGGCTCGACGAGGCGCACCCGCCCGCGCCGGGTCGCGCGACGCCGACGCTCCGCGAAGGCGCCCGCGCCTCGATCGACCTCGGCCCGGTGCGCGAGCACGCCGTGCGGTTCGGCGACGGCGATCGCCTCTTCGGCGTGGTGACCGAGCGGGCCGGCGACGCGACCCGCGCGCCTCGCGCGACGATCGTCCTGATCAACCCGGGATCGGTGCACCGGATCGGGTCGAACCGCATGCACGTGTCGCTCGCTCGCGCGTGGGCCGCCCTCGGCTTCACCGTGCTGCGGATGGACGTCGCGGGCCTCGGCGACAGCGCGCCCGCGGCGGGGCGACCCGAGAACGAGACGTACTCGGCCACCGCGACCGCGGACGTCGAGGCGGCGATGGACCTGCTCGGCGCGCGCTTCGGCGCGTCGCGGTTCGTGCTCGCGGGCCTCTGCTCGGGCGCGTACGTGGCCTTCCACACCGGCCTCGCGAGCGACCGCGTCGCGGGCTGCGTCCTCGTGAACCCGCAGACCTTCCACTTCGGGCCGGGCGACTCGCTCGACGTCACGCAATCGAAGATCTACGGCGAGGTCCAGCACTACCAGGGCGCGCTGCGCCACGCCGGGTCGTGGAGGAAGCTCCTGCGCGGCGAGGTCGACCTCCGCCGCGCCGCCCGGTCGATCGGCCGGCGGGCGATCACGCTGGCCGACGCGCGGCTCGGCCCGACGCTCGCGCGCTTCGGCCTCGGCAGCGCGCACGCGCGCGTCGGCGGGGAGATCGCGTCGCTGGTCGACCGCGGCGTCGACACGCTGATCGTGTTCAGCGCCGGGGACCCGGGGCTCGACTACCTCGACCTCTACGCTCGCGAAAAGGTCGCCGAGCTTCGCGCGCGGCGGAGCTTCCGCCTGGCCGTCATCGACGACGCCGACCACACCTTCACGCCGGTCGCCAAGCAGGAGGAGCTCCGCGCGCTCGTCACCGCCCACCTCGTCGATCGCTGGTCATGACGGTCGCGCCCGTCACGCTGGAGGGCCACGGCGTCCGCCTCGAGCCGATCGAGGAGCGCCACCGCGAGGGCCTCCGCGCGGCCGCCGACGACCCGGCGGTCTGGGAGTTCACGCCCGTCGACGGGCGCGGCGGCCCGCTCCGCGCGTGGCTCGACGTGTGGCTCGACCGCGCGATCGCGTCGGGCGACCTCGTGCTCGCGGTTCGACGCCTCGAGGACGACGCGCTCGTCGGCAGCACGCGCTTTCTCAACGTCGAGCCCGCGCACCGCCGGCTCGAGATCGGCGGCACCTGGTACGGCGCGGACGCGCGCGGCACGACGGTGAACGCCGCGTGCAAGCTGATCCTGCTCACGCAGGCGTTCGAGGTGCTCGACGCGCTGCGGGTCGAGCTCAAGTGCGACGCGCGCAACGTCCGATCGCGCCGCGCGATCGCGCGCCTGGGCGCGACCGAGGAGGGCGTGCTCCGGCGACACATGATCCTCGGCGACGGCTGGGTGCGCGACACCGTCTACTTCAGCGTGCTCGAGGACGAGTGGCCGCGCGTGCGCGCGGGGCTCGAGGCCCGTGTCCGCCGCTAGCGCCGCCGCGAGATCGCCGGCGCCGGCCGAGGGCGCCCCCGCGCGAGGCGCGAACCTCCCGCACCTCGACGGCCTGCGCGGCCTGGCGATCCTGCTCGTCGTCGCCCACAACTTCGGCGGCGTCGAGGACGAGTCGCGCGACCTCGCGCTCCGCCTCTTCAACCCCGTCCATCACCTCGGCTGGGTCGGCGTGCAGCTCTTCTTCGCGCTCTCGGGCTTCCTCATCACGGGCATCCTGCTCGACACGAAGCGGCGCGATCACTACCTCCGCGCGTTCTACGCGCGCCGCGCGCTGCGCATCTTCCCGCTCTACTACGCCGTGCTGATCGCGTGGCTCGCGCTGGCGCCGCTCGTCTTCGACCTGCCGGCCGACGTGCGCGGCGAGATCGCCCGAAATCAGGCCTATTACTACACGTACCTGTCAAACTGGGTGATGCCGTTCGGCGGCGAGATCACGGGCCTGCCGCACCTCTGGTCGCTCGCGGTCGAGGAGCAGTTCTACGCGGTGTGGCCGCTCGTCGTGCTGTGGCTCGGGCCGCGATCGCTCGCGCGCCTCTGCCTCGGGCTCGCGGTCGGGCCGCTGATCTTCCGCATCGCGATCCGGCGCGCCGGGCTGCCCGAGGGGATCTGCTACTCGTGGACGATCGCGCGCGTCGACGCGCTCGCGCTCGGATCGCTCGCCGCGATCGTCGCGCGCGATGCGGCGGTGGCGCGCGCGATCCGGCCGTGGATCCGCCCGGCCACCGTGGCGAGCCTCATCGGCGCGCTGGGCGTCGCCGTCGTCACCAAGAGCTTCCCGCGAGCCCACCCGCTCGTGCAGACCGCGGGCTACTCCCTGCTGGCCGTGCTCTTCGCGGTCCTCGTCCTCGTGGCGGCCACGGAGCCCGCGCGGCTCGGGACCTTCGGGCGCGCGCTCACCGCACGCCCGCTCCTCGCGTTCGGCAAGTACAGCTACGCGATGTACGTCTTCCACGTGCCCATCCACGTCCTCGCGTCGCGGCGCCTGGGGCACCTCCTGAACGAGGGATCGGGGATCGGGCGGGTCGTCTCGCTGTCCGTGTACATCCTCGCCGGGACGGCCGCGTCCTTCGCCGCGGGGGCCCTGTCCTGGCAGGTCCTCGAGAAGCGCGTGCTCGCCTTCAAGCGGCACTTCGAGGTCGGGCCGCCGCGGGCCTGACGCCGACCGCGCGGGCGAAGGCCCCCGAGCGTGGTACGCTCCACTACAATGTCACCCTCGTGTCCGCGAATCGATCCGGGCGCGGGAGGCGACCAGACCGTCCGACGACGGGCGGCGGTCCAAGGCGGAGCAGGGGAGGCGCGCGGCAGATGAACGACACGATCCGGTCGATCCTGAAGGAGCACGGGAGGCTCGCCGTCGACGTCGGCGCGATCGCGGACGACGCCGACCTCTACCAGGCGGGCATGACGTCGCACGCGAGCGTCAACCTGATGCTGGCCCTCGAGGGCGCGTTCGACGTCGAGTTCCCCGACCGCATGCTGCGGCGGCGGGTGTTCGAGAGCATCTCCTCGATCCGCGCTGCGATCGAGGAGCTCACCGGCGGGGCGTGACATGAGCTGGAACGACGTCACCAGGGGCCCCGTCCGGTCCGAGCTGGTCGAGCAGGCTCGCCGCATCGGCACCGAGGTCGCACGCCCGCACGCCGGCGCGGTGGACCGCGACGCGCGCTTCCCGTTCGAGGCGGCCGCCGCGCTGCGCGAGGAGCGCCTGCTCGGCGCGACCGTCCCCGTGGAGCTCGGCGGCCTCGGCGCGAGCGTGGCCGAGGTCGCAGCGATGTGCACCGAGCTCGGCAAGCACTGCTCGGCCACGGCCGTCGCCTTCGCGATGCACCACATCCAGATCGCGTGCATGGCGCGCCACGGGATGGGCTCGCCGTTCTTCCGCGCGTACCTGACCGAGTGCGCCGAGCGGCAGCTCCTCGTCGCGTCGGCGACCTCGGAGGTCGGCGTCGGCGGCGACATGCGATCGAGCGTCTGCGCGGTCGAGCGCGACGGCGCGCGCTTCCGCTTGCGCAAGGCCTCGTCGGTGCTGTCGTACGCCGAGCACGCGGACTCGATCCTCGCGACCGCGCGCCGCGCGCCCGAGGCGCCGAAGAACGACCAGGTGCTCGTGCTCCTCACGAAGGGGCAGTACACGCTCGAGCGCACGACGACGTGGGACCCGCTCGGGATGCGCGGCACGTGCAGCCCCGGGTACGTGACCACCGGCGAGGCGAGCAGCGATCAGATCCTCGACGCCGCCTTCGGCGACATCGCGGCGCAGACGATGGTGCCGTACTCGCACGTCACGTGGTCGAGCGCGTGGCTCGGGATCGCGTCCGACGCGGTGTCGCGCGCGCGGGCGTACGTGCGCGCCGACGCGCGGCGACGGCCCGGCGTCTTGCCCTACGGCGCGCCGCGCCTCGGCGAGGTGACGAACCTGCTGCAGACGATGCGCGCGACCGTGTTCGAGGCGACGGCCGAGTACGACGCGATGATGCGCGAGCCGACGCCGCCCGATCACCTGTCGACGATCGCGTACGCGCTCAAGATGAACAACCTCAAGATCTCGGCCTCGCAGCTCGTCGGCAAGATCGTGCTCGAGTGCCTGACGATCTGCGGGATGGCCGGCTACTCCAACGACTCTCCGTTCAGCATGGGCCGGCAGCTGCGCGACGCGCTCGGCGCCGCGCTCCAGGTGTCGAACGATCGCATCAACACGACCAACGCGGGGCTCCTCCTCGTCTACAAGGACGACTGACCATGAGCGACGACCTCCTCAATGCGCAGAACGATCTCGCGCGCGCCCTCGTCGAGGCGCGCCTGCTCCTGCCGAGCGGCGTGCCGGGCCTCTTCGGGCGCGGCACCGTGCTCGAGGACGTCATCGAGCGCATCGACGCGCTCGTGGTCCGCACCGCGGAGGGCGACGGCGCCCGCGCCGAGCGGTGGCGCTTCCCGCCGATCCTCCCGCGCGCGCTGCTCGAGAAGAGCGAGTACCTCAGCGCGATGCCTCAGCTCGCGGGATCGGTGCACGCGTTCGACGGCACGGTGCAGGATCACCAGAAGCTGCTCGCGCGCGTCCACGGCGGCGAGGACTACGGCGACCTGCAGAAGCAGACCGACGTCGCGCTGGTGCCGGCGGCCTGCTACCCGGTCTACCCGATCGTGGCCAGCGACGGGCCGCTCCGCGAAGGCGGCCGGCTCGTCGACGTGTTCTCGTACTGCTTCCGGCACGAACCGTCGCCCGATCCGGCGCGGCTGCAGTCGTTTCGCATGCACGAGTACGTGCGCATCGCGCCGGACGCGGACGACGCGCGCGCCTTCCGCGACGGGTGGATCGATCGCGGGCTACTCCTCCTTCGCGGCCTCGGCCTCGCGGCCGAGAGGGCGCCGGCAAACGACCCGTTCTTCGGCCGCGCCGGCAAGCTCCTCGCGGTGAACCAGCGCGACCAGGAGCTGAAGTTCGAGCTCGTCTGCCCGATCACCTCGGCCGAGAAGCCGACGGCGCTCGCGTCGGCGAACTACCACCAGGACCACTTCGGCAGCCTGTTCGGCATCAAGAACGCGGACGGCACGACGGCGCACACGGCGTGCGTCGGCTTCGGCGTCGAGCGCGTCGCGATCGCCCTCTTCAAGACCCACGGGATCGACGTCGCCGCGTGGCCCGTGGACGTGCGCGCGAGGCTCTGGGCGCCGTGAAGGCCTCGGTGTGGGGGCTCGATCCGGCGACGTACGTCGCGCACCCGCTCCACCGCGGCGACCGCGTGTGGCCGGAGACCAACTGCTACGCCGATCTCGTGATCGAGCTCGTGCACGCGGCCGGCCTCGAGCCGATCGCGTGCCTGGGCCACACGCTCGCGATCGACTTCGAGGGCGACCAGTTCACGTTCTTCAAGCCGCCGCTCGGCGACGTGATCGAGCTCTACGGCCTCGACACGCAGGAGCTCTCGATCTACCGCCCGCCGGCCGATCACGCCGCCGAGCAGGTCGCGCGCGGGCGCGTCGTCCTGATGGAGGTCGACGCGTTCTTCCTGCCGGACGTCGCCGGCACGAGCTACCACGCCGATCACGCGAAGACGACGATCGGCATCGAGACGATCGACCCCGAGGACCGGCGCGTCGGCTACTTCCACAACGCGGGCTACCACGCGCTCTCGGGCGCGGACTACGACGGCCTCTTCCGCGTGGGCGCGCCGCGCGCGACGGCGGACGACCACCTGCCGCCGTACACGGAGTACGCGAAGGTCGACCGCCTCCGGCGCGACTCCGAGGCCGAGCTCGTCGCGATCGCGGTCGCGCAGGCGCGGCGACACCTCGCGCGCCGCCCGACGGACAACCCGTTCGCCGGGTGGCGCCCGCGCTTCCTCGCCGAGGTCGACGCGCTCAAGGCGGCGGGCCTGGGATCGTTCCACCCGTATGCGTTCGCGACGATCCGGCAGTTTGGCGCGGGTTTCGGGCTTGGCGCGGAGCTTTGCGCGTGGCTCGCCGCGCGCGGGCACGCCGACCTCGCGGCGCCGGCGACCGACCTGCGCGCGGTCGCCGAGACGGGCAAGGCGCTGCAGTTCAAGCTCGCGCGCGCGGTGCAGGCCAAGCGCGCGGTGGATTTCAGCGAGCCGCTCGACGAGCTCGAGCGACGCTGGGAGTCCGCGATGACCGCCCTCGCCTCCTCGATCGGCTGAGGCGATGGCGCGCGTCGAGGCGGTGACCGGCCACGCGCGCCTCGCGCTCGACGAGGGCTGGGAGGTCGCGAGCACGCCGCCCGGCGCGGCCGAACGCCCAAGCGCGCTCGACGCAATCGGCCTCGCGTGGCTGGCCGCGCGCGCGCCCGGCACCGTGGCGAGCGCGCTGCGCGACGCGGGCCGGCTCGACCTCGACGCGCCGCCGAAGCTCGACGATCAGGACCACTGGTGGAGGCGACGCTTCGTCCTGCCGATGAGCGAGGGCCCGGCGAGCCACGCGATCGTCCTCGAAGGGCTCGCGACGCTGGCCGACGTGTTCCTCGACGGCGAGATCGTCGTGCGATCCGAGAGCATGTTCGAGGCGCACCGCGTCGACGTGACGAGCCGCCTGCGACCGGGGGCCACGCACGAGATCGCGATCCGCTTCCGCGCGCTCGGGCCGTGGCTCGCGCAGAAGCGGCCGCGGCCTCGCTGGAAGACGCGCCTCGTCGAGGCGCAATCGCTGCGGTTCGCGCGCACCACGCTGCTCGGGCGCATGCCGGGCTGGACGCCCGCGATCGCGCCGGTCGGCCCGTGGCGGCCCGTCGCGATCGAGACGCGCGTGGGCTTCGTCGTCGAGTCCGCGGCCGTGCGCGCGCGGATCGACGGCGCGGACGGCGTCCTCGAGGCCTCGATCGAGCTGCGCGTGATCGACGGCGCGACGGTCGACGGCGCGACGATCGTGGTGGGGGACGCCCGCGCGCCGCTCGCGGTCGAGGCCGGCGGGGCGGGCCGCTTCACCCTGCGAGGCGAGGCCGTCCTTCGCGACCCGCCGCGCTGGTGGCCGCACACGCACGGCCCGCAGCCGCGGTTCCCGGTCCGGGTCGAGGTCCTCGGCCGCACGATCGACCTCGGTCACGCCGCCTTCCGCGCGGTCGATCTGCGGGACGACGACGGCGGCTTCGGCCTCGCGGTGAACGGCGTCGAGGTGTTCTGCCGCGGCGCCGTGTGGACGACCGCGGACGTCGTCTCGCTCGCCGGCGACGAGGCCGCGGTCCGCCCGGCGCTCCTCGCGGCGCGCGCGGCCGGCATGAACCTGATCCGCGTCGGCGGGACGATGGTCTACGAGAGCGACGCCTTCTACGAGGCGTGCGACGAGCTCGGCCTGCTCGTGTGGCAGGACTTCCAGTTCGCGAACCTGGACTACCCCGTGAACGACGAGGCCTTCGCGGCGGCAGCGCGGAGGGAGGCCGCGCAGCTCCTCGACCGGGTCGAGCTGCGCGCGTCGCTCGCCGTGCTCTGCGGCGGCAGCGAGGTCGAGCAGCAGGCCGCGATGATGGGCCTGCCGCGCGAGGCGTGGTCCTCCGCGCTCTTCCAGGAGATCCTGCCCGGCGCCACGCGCGCGCGCCGGCCCGACGTCGCCTACGTGCCGTCGACGCCGACGGGCGGGACCCTGCCCTTCCAGGTCGACACGGGCGTCAGCCACTACTACGGCGTCGGCGCGTACTTGAGGCCGCTCGAGGACGCGCGGCGCGCGAACGTGCGCTTCGCGGCCGAGTGCCTGGCCTTCGCGAACGTGCCCGATCCGGCCACGATCGACGGGCTGCTCGGACCGGGCGAGTCGCCCGTGCACCACCCGCGATGGAAGGCCCGCGTGCCGCGCGATCGCGGCCCAGGCTGGGACTTCGAGGACGTCCGCGACCACTACGTCGCGCTGATCTTCGGGGTCGATCCGATGCGCCTGCGCTACGCGGACATGGGTCGCTACCTCGCGCTCGCGCGCGTCGCGACCGGCGAGGTCATGGCGCGGACGTTCGCCGAGTGGAGGCGCGCGCGGTCGACCTGCCGAGGCGCGATCGTGTGGACGCTGCAGGACGTGTGGCCTGGCGCGGGCTTTGGCGTGATCGACGCGCTCGGCACGCCGAAGGCCGCGTACTTCTACCTGCGCCGCGCGCTCGCGCCGCGCGCGCTGTCGCTGGCCGACGAGGGGTCGAGCGGGCTCTACGCGCACGCGCACAACGACCGGCCCGAGCCGCTCGACGCGACGCTGCGGGTGACGCTCCACCGCGGCGGACGCGCGGTCGTCGCGACCGGCGAGCGCGATCTCGTCGTGCCGGCCCGCGCGAGCGCCGAGGTGCACGTCGACGCCCTGTTCCCCTCGTTCCTCGACACCACGTACGCCTTCCGCTTCGGGCCACCGGGCCACGACGTGGTGGTCGCGACGCTCCACGATCGCGCGACGGGCGATCGCGTGGCGGACGCATTTTACTTCCCGACCGGGCTGCCGGCGTCGCCGCGCGACGACCTCGGGCTCGAGGCGTCGGCGCGCGCGATCGGCGAGGGGCGCTACGCGCTCACGCTGCGGAGCCGGGCGCTGGCGCTCGCGGTCGCCGTCGACGCGCCGGGGTTCGACGCCGACGACGGGTACGTGACCGTCCCGCCCGAGGGCGATCGCGTGATCCACCTCGCGGCGCGCGCTCCCGGGAAGGCGCTCGCGGGGTGGGTCGCCGCGCTCAACGGTGCGACCCCCGTGCGCATCGACCTCGGCCGTGCCCGCTGAGGCCACCCCGCAACCGGGCGGGGCGGAGAGAGCGCTCGACCACCGCCAGCCGATCGCCGAACCCGTCAGCGCGCTGGCGGTCAATGAACCCCGGACGCTACCGAATCAGGGCGCTACCATCCCGGGCGGTCGGCTGGCAGACTCCTTGCTGACCTCCCCCCGATGGCCACGCACGCCCCGATGATCCCCCGAACCGCCCTCAAGTACATGACCCGGTTCCGCTGCATCGGGCCCGACTGCGAGGCGTCGTGCTGCGTCGGCTGGGGCATCACGCTCGACCAGCCGCACTACCAGCGGCTCCGACGGGCGCTCGTGGCGGGCAAGGACGCGCGCGCCGACTTCGACGCGAAGATCCAGCGCATCCACGGGCCCGCACACAGCCCGTCGCGCCACGCGCTCATGGTGCTGCAGGACGACGGCAAGTGCCCGATGCTCTCGCCCGACTGGCTCTGCTCGCTCCAGACCCGCTTCGGCGAGGGGCTCCTGCCCGACACGTGCGCGATGTACCCGCGGTGGGTGACGCGCATCCGCGGCCACCTCGAGCTGACCGGCGTGACGTCGTGCCCCGAGGTGACCCGGCAGCTGCTGCTCGCCGACGACGCGATCGACGTCGTCGAGGCCGATCCGGCGATCTTCGCGCGGCCGCTGATCGTGCACCGCGAGGTGCCCGACGTCGCGGCGCCCTACCCCCACCTGCACGAGGCCGTGCGCGACGTCGTGCTGCTGCTGCTGTCGGTGCGCGACCTCTCGCACGCCGACCGGCTCTTCCTCGTGGCGTACTTCGGCCACCGCACGGCGCCCTTCTTCCACCAGGAGTCGAGCGAGCCGCTCGACGTGCGCTTCGCGGCCGAGGCCGACCGCATGGCCGATCCGGCGCTACAGCGCGAGCTCGCCGTCCGGCGCGCGCAGCTGCCGACCGGCCACGACGTCGCCGTCAGCCTGGCCATGCACCTGCTCGCGCACCGCGCCTCGCCGGTACAGAACGACGCCTTCAACCAGCTCATCGGCGACGCGATCCAGGCGCTCGCCGGCGACGGCGACGCGCTCGCCGGCGGACCGGTCGAGCCCGCGAAGCTGCTGGCCGCCTACGAGATCAGCAAGCGCCGCTGGGAGAGCGCGTTCGGCCCGCGGCTCGATCAATACTTCAGCAACCTGGCGAAGAACTACTGGATCCGCGAGCCGTACACGCTGTCGACGAACCTGCTCGTCCACACGCACACGCTGCTCGTCCGCCACGCGGTCATCCGCTTCCTCCTCTTCGGGCACCCGCTGCTCGCCGGACCGGTGGACGCCGCCGACGCGGCGACCCTCCTCGACCGCGCGATCGTCGAAGTCGTGCACCGCTTCTCGCGCCGCTTCGAGCACGACCAGCGCTTCATGACGACGCTCAGCGAGCGCCTCGCCGATCGAGGGATGCAGACGCTGGCGCACGCGGCCTGCCTGCTCGCGTTCTAGCCGCGCCGACGTCACGCGCTCCCGCCCTCGCCTTTACAGCCGCCGCGGCGGGGTGCACGCTTCGCCCATGGGCATCTTCGACCGCATGGGCCGGGTGATCTCCTCGAACGTCAACGCGCTGCTCGACAAGGCCGAGGACCCGAAGAAGTCCGTCGACCTCATCGTCGACGAGATGAAGGAGCAAGTCCGCGCCGCGAAGAAGGAGATGATCGACGCCATGGCGGCCGAGAAGGTCCTCCGCAAGAAGGTCGAGGATCTCGACGCCGAAGCCGAGAAGTGGGGCAGCCGCGCCGAGCTCGCGCTGAAGGCCAACGACGAGAAGCTCGCCCGCGAGGCGCTCGTCCAGAAGAAGCGCGTGGTCGTCGATCGCGATCGGGCCGAGGCGATGCGCGCCGAGCAGCGATCCGCCGTGCTGAACATGAAGGCCGAGCTCGAGCGCATGGAGGGCAAGCAAGCCGAGCTCGCCGCGCGCAAGAACACCCTCGCCGCCCAGATGCAGCAGGCGAAGGCCGGCGGCGGCGCCGAGGGGCTCGGCGGCCGCTCGACGGGCGGCGCGTTCGCCGAGTTCCGACGGATGGAGGACAAGATCGAGGGCGTCGCCGCCGAGGCGGCCGCGGCGCGCGAGGTCGACGAGGCGCTGACCGGCGGCAAGATGAGCGCTGCAGAGCTGGAGTCCAAGTTTGCCCGCCTCGAGGCCGGCCAGCGGATGGGGACCCCCGATAAGCCTGGAGGATCCGAGGTCGACGATGAGCTCGCGGCCTTGAAGAAGAAGGTCCGCATCGGGACCTAGGCGTAGACTGGCGCTCTTACCGAGGTCGGGCGCGGCCGAGCAAGCTCGCCCCCAGGGAGCGCTGTCGTGCCCGAACGGATCGTCGTCGCCTTTCGCGGGGTCGGGCTCGCGAAGCCCGCGGGAGGGCTCGGCTACATCGACCGCGCGATCGCGATGAAGAAGCGCGCCGAGGTGCATGGCGCGACGCTCTGCGGCTGGGGTGCGCAGACCTTCGCCTTCGAGCTCTCGCCCGAGGACCTGGAGGAGGCGATCGCCCTGGCGACGTCGGTCGTCGAGGACGGGTCGGTGCCACCCGCGGAGCGCTTCGCGGTCGGCGTCGCGCACGGCACGGTCACGCCGATCGGCGAGTCGGGGACGTTCGCCACCCTCGCGTGGGGTCGGCCTCTGGTCGTCGCGGTGCTGCTCGCGGGGCTCGCGAAGCCCGGCGAGGTGCTCGTCGATCGCGAGCTGCCGGCCGTCGGCACGGGCGAGCTCCTGTGGGTCGGGTCGCGATCGGGCAGCCGCCCGGCCGGGCGCGTGCGCGGCGTGCTGCTCGACGTGGCCGAGCCGTGGCGCCGACAGGCCGCGCACAGCGTCGCGCGCCTCGTCGAGCCCGCCCTCGTCGGGCCGCTCGCCGATCTCGATCCGGTCGTCCCGCTCGGGTGCCTGGGCGTCGTCCGAGCCGCGCGCGGCGCCGGCGGCACGCGCGCGCTGCGCGAGATCGCGGCGCGGCTGGACCCGGCGCGCGTGCTCGCGGTCGCGCCCGCGGGGGCGTCGCTCGAGCCGCTCGGCGCGCTCCGACGCGCGCTCGCCCGGGCCGTGGCGATCGAGGGCGCGCCCGCGCTGCCCGGTCGGCTGCAGGCGACGCTCGAACGCGTGCTCGCGAGCGACGGCGTGGACCTCGCCGAGGCCGCCGAGCTCGTCGACGCCTGGCTCGCGCCCGCGGGGGAGCGCGCCGGGCTGATCACGATCGACGACGCCGCCGAGGTCGACGAGCCGACGCTCGAGGCCATCGCCGACGCGATGAACCTCCAGGGCGCGTTCCGCGCGCTCGCGCGCCTCGACGATGCCGGCCCGCTCCCGGTCCCGCTCGCCGGCATCCCAGCCGGACCGCCGATCGCGATCGCGCCGATCGACGCCGCCGACGCCCAGGCGATCGTCACGGGTCTGCTCGGTGGGGCGGTCGATCCCGCGACGGCCGCCCGCTGGGCGAAGCGCGGCGGAGGCTCGCCGCTCGGCCTGCGCGAGGCCGTCGCCGAGAGCCTGGGCGCCGGCGATCTCGCGTGGACCGGCGCGCGCGCGGCGCCACGGCGGCGGTCGGCGGGCCGCGGGGCGGCGGGGACGGCGCGGCACTTCCTCGACCTGCGGCTGCGGCACCTCTCGGAAGACGAGCGATCGCTGCTCGACGCGCTGGCCGTCCTCGGCGGCGACGCCTCGGACCTCGTGATCGACGCCGTGGTCGCGCGCGCCGAGAGCCGCGCCGCGCGCTCCGTGCGCGTCGCACCGGCCGTCCTCGACGCGGGCTTCGTCACGCGACCGGAGCCGGGCTGGCTGCGCCTCGCGTCGCGCAGCGCGCTCGACGCCCTCCTCGCGAGCCTCGCGCCGGGGCCGCGCGCGAGCCTGCACCGCGCCGCATGCGAAACGCTCGCGCGCGCCGGCGGCCCGCTCGCGCGCGCGGACGCAGCCTGGCACGCGGCCCAGGCCGGCGACGGCCCCGAGGCAGCGCGCCACGCCGTCGACGCTTCGCGATCCGCGATGCGGGCGGGCCTCGACGGCGCCGCGCTCGCGCTCATCACGTTCGCGCGCGCGCACGACATCGCCCTGGCCGAGCTGGCCTACGCCGAGGTGCGCGCCGTCGCGAGCCTGCGCCCGCCGCCCGCACGCCCCGGGGCGTCCTCGATGCGCCCCTCGTTCCCCGACCCGACCACGCGCTCCGCGCTGGCGATGCCTCCGCTCCCCTCGGTGCGCCCGGGGCCACCGCGGCCCAGCGTGCCGCGGCCCTCGCCTTTGCAGGTGTCGCGGCCGATCGCGACGGGCATGGCGCCGCCGCCGCTCGCGAGCGCCGCGCAGGCCCACCCGTTCGCGGCGCCCGCGCGACGCCCCATCCCGCCCCTCGCGCCGCCCTCCCCGAGCGCACGGCCCGCACCGAGCGATCCCGGCCCGCAAAGCGTGCGCGGGCGCGCTATCGCCTTCGACGACGACGAGACCCACGAGCTGCCCGCGCCGTCGTCGCAGGCGCCCTCCGCGCGCCCGATCGCGGCCAGCGCGCCGAGGTCGCTGGGCGCCCCCTCCTCTCCGCGCAACGCCCTGCCCCCGAGCGCGCCCTCCGCTCCGCGCAACGCCCTACCCCCGAGCGCGCCCTCCGCCCCGCGCAACGCCCTGCCCCCGAGCGCGCCGACCTCGACAGGCCCGAACGCTTCTTCACGCGTGCCCGCGCCCCGGCCGAGCTCGACCGGCCCGTCCACCGCCGACGCGAGCGCGCCCCTCGGCCAGAGCTCCGCGCCGATCTCCGCCGTCATCCCGAGCTCGACCGGCGTGCCGGGATCGGCGCCCGAGGCGCTCGCCGACGCGCCCGGCGCCGCCGGCCACGATCCCGCCGGGCTCGCGCGCCGCCTCGCCGACGAGGCGCGCCGCGCCCTCGTGCGGCGGGACGTCGCCGCCCTCGAGGGCCTGATCACGCGCATGCGCGCCACCGGCGAGAACGACGAGCTCGTCGAGCGCATGAGCGCCATGGTCGCGCTCGGCCGAGGCGCGAAGGCCGAGGCGCTCTCCAAGCTGCGGCAGGCCGCGGACGCCCCCGAGCTGCTACCTCCCCACCGGCCGCGCGCCCGGCTCGCCTACAGCGTCGCGCTCGCGGCCGCGGGTCGACGCGAGGCCGCGCTGCTCGAGGCCCTGACGGCGCTCGCCCGCGCGCGCGAGCTCGGCGACCGGCACGGCGAGCACGCCTGCGCGCGCTTCCTCGCCCGCCTCGCGGCCGCCGCCGGCCACCCCTCCGCGGCGTCGACGTGGGCGCGCGTGGCTCGCCTCGCCGCGGCGCCGACGAGCGTCGACCCGACCTGATGAGCGCGACGCCGGCCGCCGAGCGAGACCCCCGCCGACCGCCCGCGGCGAAGCCCGGCGCGCCCCGACGGCCGTCGTTCGCGGGGCGGGTGGCGAGGCTCGCCGCCGCGAGCGCCCTCGGCCTCGCGATCGCGGGCGGCGTCTACGCACGCCATGCGTCGGTGTGGCTGCGCGATCGGCCCGGCCTCTCGCGCTGCGTGCTCGCCGGCGCGGGGCGGCTCGCGAAGCCGCTGCCGGCGTCCGGCGACGCGCCGCGCACGACCTCGACCGGCGAGACCGTCTACTTCAACGACGCCGACGACGAGGCCGTCCGCTGCGCCGCGCAGTTCGACCCGGCCCTCGCGCCGAAGCTCACGACTGCGCTCGTCGAGCCCGACCCGGACCGCCGCGCCGCGCTCCTCGTCGCGATGGTGGGCGAGGTGCCGCCGGACGCCGACCACGACGACGCGGCCTACGCGGCGTTCCGGCTCGCCTACGGGGCGTTGTCGCCGCTGCCGCGCACCGACGCGGTCATCGCCGCCGACTACGCGCTGCTCGAGCTGTACGGCTGCCGCTTCGACGTCGAGGACGCCTGCCCCGCGCGGCCGCCGATCCCGCGGGTCGTGTTCGTGGCCGGGGTGCCGTCGGCGGTCGGCGCGGCGGTGTCGATCGCGGTCGGCGCCGTCGCCGGTGTGAGGGCGATCGCCGCACGCTGGCGTGCGTGGCGCGCGCGCAAGACACGGCGGTGACGCCGAGCTCGGTCATCGAGCGGCGACCGGCCTGCTTCCCGTGCGCAGCGCTTCGACCGAGCCACCGCGGTCCGACGGTGCGCGACCAATCACGCCCCGGTCGCGACCGCCGCCAGCCCGGTTCGGTACGCGTTCACGGCCCCCCGGTTCGCGCGTCGTCCGCCGGCTGGCTCGCAAGGCCGTGGAGCGGATGGATAGGGAGCGAGAGGGGCGCCAAGGACGCCAAGAGCGCCAAGAGCGCCAAGGGAAGATTCGGGGTGCCGGGCCGTGAGCCAGCGCGTCCGCGCAGGGCGCATCCGACTGCCGGCCTCCGGCCCCGCAGGGCCAGCCTCATCCTTCCTCTCGCTTGGCGTCCTTGGCGTCCTTGGCGTCCTTGGCGTCCTTGGCGCTTTCCTCGGTCCGCGGCGCGGCGCCCGTGAACGCGCACTCCGGCGCCTTGGACCTCCGGGCGCACCCCCGCGCAGCCTGCCGCACGGCGAGCGCCTCGAATCGCAAACGGGCTCGTTTCGGCCTCCACAGCGATCTACGATGGCCCCACTCCGGAGACCGCAATGAACCAATTCGTCATCGTGCCGTGCCCCAAGTGCGGCAATCAGGTGCACATCGCTCCCGCCGCCGGCATCGGATACTGCCCGAAGTGCATGTCCCAGGTCGGCATGCCGGCGGGAGGCGCGCCCTCCGCATCGCTCGGATCGCCGGGCGGCATGCCCGGCGGCTACGGGCCTGCGCCGGGCGCTGCGCCTGCAATGGGCGGCTACGGCCCTCCCGCCGGCGCCCCGCCCGCAATGGGCAATGCGCCTGCAATGGGCGGCTACGGCCCTCCCGCCGGCGCCCCGCCCGCAATGGGCAATGCGC
>CAIVJW010000413.1 GCA_903906315.1 uncultured delta proteobacterium
CCCCCGCGCCCGCCGCGGCCGCCGCGCCCGCGGCGAAGGTCGTGCGCGCGTCGCTCGCCGACGTCGGCCTCGACGCCGCCTCGATCGATCGGTCGGCCGACCCCTGCCAGGATTTCTACCAGTTCGCCTGCGGCGGCTGGCTGAAGTCGACGGAGATCCCCGCCGACAAGCCGCGCTGGAGCCGGAGCTTCAGCGAGATCCAGAAGCGCAACGAGGAGGACCTCAAGGCCATCCTCGAGGCCGCCGCCGCGAAGAAGTCGGGCGACCCGATCCGGGACCGGCTCGGCGACTACTACGGCTCGTGCATGGACGAGCCCGCCATCGAGAAGGCGGGGATCAAGCCGCTGCGCGCCCTGTTCGACGCCGTGAAGAAGGTCCGCGACGCCAAGACGCTCGTCCCGGTGCTCGCCGAGCTGCACCGGCGCGCGATCTTCCCGCTCTTCGACGTGTCGGGATCGGCGGACTTCAAGGACGCCACCCGGAACATCGCGCACCTCGATCAGAGCGGGATCGGCCTGCCGGACCGCGACTACTACGTGAAGGACGACGACAAGTCGAAGGAGCTCCGGCAGAAGTACGTCGCGCACGTCGAGCGGATGATGGCGCTCGCCGGCTTCCCCGCGAAGGAGGCGAAGCAGGCCGCCGCCGACGTGATGGGGATCGAGACGACGCTCGCGAAGGCGTCGAAGACGCGCGTCGAGCGCCGCGACCCGCAGTCGCTCCACAACAAGATCGACCGCGCCGGCCTGGACGGCGAGGCGCCCGCGATCGACTGGAATGCGTACTTCGCCGGGCTCGGCTTCCCCGGCATCAAGGACGTCAACGTCACCTCGATCCCCTTCCTCCGCGCGGTGAGCGAGCTGGCCCGCGCGACGAAGCCCGGCCCCATGCAGCACTACCTCGCGTGGCACATCCTGCGCGCGACCGCGAGGTCGCTGCCGAGGTCGATCGTCGACGAGTCCTTCGCGCTCGAGCAGGCGCTGACCGGGCAGAAGGAGCAGCGCGCGCGGTGGAAGCGCTGCGTCGAGGCGACCGATCACGCGATGGGCGAGGCGCTCGCGCAGCCCTTCGTCGAGAAGCGCTTCGCCGGCGACGCGAAGGGCGCCGCCGAGCAGGCCGTGCGCGAGGTGTCGCGCGCCTTCGAGGCCGAGCTCGCCAAGCTCGATTGGATGGACGAGCCGACGCGCGCGAAGGCCAAGGGCAAGCTCGCGTCGATGGCGTACCTCATCGGCTACCCCAAGAAGTGGCGCACCTACGACTTCGCCGTCGACCGCGCGTCGTGGGCCAAGACGGCGCTCGCGGGCGCGGAGTCCGAGCAGAAGCGGCAGCTCGTGAAGGTGGGCACGGTCGTCGACCGCGAGGAGTGGCAGATGACGCCGCCCACGGTAAACGCCTATTACGACCCGCAGAAGAACCACATGGTCTTCCCGGCGGGCATCCTGCAGCCGCCGTTCTACGGGGTGAAGGCCGCCGTCGCGGTCAACCTCGGCGGCATGGGCATGGTCGTCGGCCACGAGCTAACGCACGGCTTCGACGACGAGGGATCGCAGTTCGCCGCGGACGGCAACCTCGAGAGCTGGTGGTCGCCGGAGGCCCGCGCGCGCTTCGAGGGCAAGACGAAGTGCATCGCGGACCAGTACGCCGGCTACGAGCCGCTGCCGGGCGTGAAGCTCGACGGCAAGCTCACGATGGGCGAGAACATCGCCGACAACGCGGGCGTGATGCTGGCGTTCCACGCGTACCGCCGCCTGCGCGAGGGGTCGCCCGAGGTCACGGTCGCCGACGGCTTCACCGAGGACCAGCAGTTCTTCCTCTCGGTCGGGCAGGTCTGGTGCTTCAAGGCGCGCGACGAGTGGGCTCGCATGGCCACGCAGGTCGACGCTCACTCGCCCGCGCGCTTCCGGGTCGGGGGATCGCTTTCCAACCTGCCGGACTTCGCCGAGGCGTTCCAGTGCAAGCCGGGGTCGGCGATGCGCCGCGCGTCGGCCTGCACGATCTGGTGATCGATCGCGATCGCGTCAGTCGAAGACGAACAGCCGCGGCAGGATCTCTCCGCTCTTGCCGGCCAGGAATCGCCCGAACCGGCGCGCGTTCTCGGGCGCCTCGGCGTTGACCAGCCACGTGTCGGCGCCGCGCGCGCGGGCCTCGCCGACCAGCCCCGCCGCCGGGTACACCACGCCGGACGTGCCGACCGCGAGGAACACGAGGTGGTGGCGCGCCCCCTCGTCGAGGAACGCCGTCACGCGCGCGAGGTCGGCCGGATCGAGCGCCTCGCCGAACCACACGATGTCCGGTCGCAGGAGCGCGTCGCGCCCCACCGCCGCGCACGGCTCGCACCGCGGCAACGCGCCCTCGTGGTCGCTGCGATCCTCGAACGCCGGCCGGTCGCAGGCCGAGCACCGCGTGCGCCACAGGTTGCCGTGCAGCTCGACCAGGCGCCGATTGCCCGCCACCGCGTGCAGCCCGTCGACGTTCTGCGTGGCGAGCAGGAAGCGCTCGCCGAGGCGCTGCTCGACCGCGGCGAGCGCAGCGTGGCCCCGGTTGGGCGAGCAGCCGCCCGCCTGCCGCCGCCGCGCGCCGTAGAAGCGCCACACGAGCTCCGGGTCGTCCGCGAAGCCCTCGGGCGAGGCGACCTGCTCGGCGCGGTGGCCCTCCCAGAGGCCGCCCGCGTCGCGGAACGTCGCGATGCCGCTCTCGGCCGAAACGCCCGCGCCCGTGAGCACGCAGAGCCACGTGTCGCCATGGAGGACGAGGTGGTCGCCGTCGTCGTGCACGATGCCCCCTACCGGCCCGCGAAGGCCCGCCCCGTCACTTGATGATGATCTGATCCGCCGGCGTGTTGCCCGAGCCCTCGGAGGTGCCCCGCTCGCGGTGCGCGCACAGGCCCTGCTTGCAGTAGACCGGCAGCGCCTCGCGGCACTCGGGCTTCGGCTCGTCGCACTGGCCCTTCTTGAAGCCCTCGGCGAACGGCTTGATCTTTTCGGCCGTCACGCTGCTCTCGGGCTTGGCGCAGCCGGGCCAGTCGCTCGGCTTGCAGTCGACGTCCGTGTTGCAGAACTGAGCCTTGTTCAGCAGGTCGAACGCATCGCCGCGGAGCTTGTCGCACTCCTTGGGATCCATCTTGTTCGAGCAGCCGGCCAGGAGAACCAGCGCCAGCGCGGCGGCGAGCCTCATCATCGTCATCCTCCGTCCCCGCTTCTACCACGGGCGCCTTCGACGTGGCCCGGCGAGAGGGCCCTATCTGCCAGGCGCAGGGTCGGGTAGCGAGGTAGGATGGCCTCCCTCCGCGACCCCGTCGTCACGCGCGGCGTCGGCCACCGTGACCGTGGGCGTCCCCGATCGACGCGCACGTGGACGGATCGCGACCGTCGGATCACTATGGCGTCCGCGCCGAGATCTCGTTTTGATGGGGCCGCCAGGGGGGACGGGCCCTGCGAGGCCGTCCCGACGGGGGCCCTCGCCGCAATCGTCGCAACCCGACCCGAGGTACTGCTGCCGTGAAGAAATCCCTTCGACTGCTCGCGCTGTCCCTCACCGTCGCGGCCGCGCTCCCGCTCCTCCCGACCGCCGAGCCCGTGGCCTACGGCGAGCCCGCCAAGAAGCACGACGCCGCCGCCGTCGAGCAGGCGCGCCAGCGCATGGAGACCGGGCAGGCGCTGTTCTCGCAGGGCCGCTACGCGCAAGCGATGACCGAGTTCGAGGCCGCGTACGCGACGCAACCGTACGGCGCGTTCCTCTACAACGCCGCGGTCGCCGCCGAGAAGGCCAAGGACCTGCAGCGCGCGATCGCGCACTACAAGGAGTTCCTCGCCAGCGATCCGAACGCGTCCGACGCGCCCGAGATCAAGTCCGTCATCGACAAGCTCGAGAAGGCCCTCTCCGCCCCGCCGCCCGACGTGGACGCCGGCGCGCCCGTGGACGGCGGCGTCGCCTCCGACGGCGGCGCGCCCGAGGTGGCGGCGCCCGACGCCGAGACCACCGCGCGCATGCGATCGCTCGTGCTCATCGAGAGCGAGCCGCCCGGCGCGCCGCTCGCGATCTACGAGCGCACGTTCCCGACCGCGGCGCCGTGGAAGGCCGACGGATCGCCCGGGTGGAAGAAGATCCTGACCGGCATCAAGACGCCGCAGGACATCTCGCTCAACATCGGCCACTACCACGTGGTCATCGAGCCGTTTCAGGACTTCCACCGCAGCGAGACGGACATCAACCTCGCCCCGGGCCACGTCTACACGTTCAAGGCCAACCTCTCGCAGGGCGCGTTCCTCGGCTTCCTCAAGGTGAAGTCCCCGGTCGAGGGCGCGCGCGTCTACATCGACGATCCGCCGCCGCACAAGCACGCCCCCGCGGGCCGCACGCCGTTCGCCGGGCTCGTCGACAGCGGCGAGCACACGGTGTGGATCGAGGCGCCCGGCTACGAGCCCTTCGAGAAGAAGGTCGAGGTCGCCCACGGCGAGACGGCGCAGTTCGTCGCCGAGCTCGCGCACGTGAGCTACGGCTACCTCCGCGTCGAGGGCAACAGCGACGAGGTGACGATCGAGATCGACGGCAAGCCCTACCCGGCCTTCAAGAACCTGACCGGCCCCACGCGCATCAAGCTGCCCGCCGGCAAGCACAAGGTCGTCCTCGACGCGAGCGGCCGCAAGAAGTTCAAGGGCGAGATCGACGTGCCGCGGGGCCAGGAGGTCGGCGTGCATGCGACGCTCATCGACCTCTACCCGCGCGGCAAGGCGGTCGGCTTCGGCGTGCTCTCGGCCGCGGCGATCGCCGGCGCCATCGTCACGCTCCCCGAGACGAAGATCGTCATCAACAAGGAGGACCCGAACGTCGAGAAGGGCAAGCTCGACCTCTTCCGCGGGCTCTCGACCGGCCTCTTCATCGGCGCCGGCGTGTTCACGGCCGCGTCGCTGTTCTTCTCGTTCTACGACCCGGACCCGGACTCGCTCGTCAAGCTGGACAAGGCGCAGGACCTCAAGGACGACGACGACAAGAAGGCCTCGATCGCCCCGCGCATTCGCGCCATCGCGCCGATGATCGGCCAGTCCGGCGGCGGGCTGTCGATCGGCGGCACGTTCTAGCGATCAGCCGTCGAGCAGCTCGACGACGCCGGTCGCGAGGTCGTAGACGGCCGCGACGATCGCGACGCGGCCCTGCTCGACGAGCGCGTGCAGGGTCGGGCTCGAGTCGCGAAGGTCTCGGGCGGACGCGATCGCGTTCGCGCGCACGGCGGCCGCGACGCGGGCCTCGTGCGCGCCGGGGCCGACGAAGAGCTCCTGCACGTGCGGCGCGATCCGGTCGACGATCGATCGCAGGTTGGGCGATTCGGGCTGGCCGCCGTGCTCGAGCGCGTCGACGGTGGCCTCGACCGCGCCGCAGTGCGTGTGGCCCATGACGACCACGAGGCGCGTGCCGAACTTGCCGGCGGCGAACTCGACCGACCCGACGAGCGACGGCGCGACGACGTTGCCGGCGACGCGGATGACGAACAGCTCGCCGAGGCCCTGGTCGAAGACGTACTCGGCCGGCGCGCGCGAGTCCGCGCAGCCGAGCACGACCGCGAAGGGCCACTGGCCGTCGGTGAGGCCCGGGTGCCACTGCCGCACCGCGCGCCCCTCGCCCGCGACGAAGCGCCGATTGCCCTCGAGCAGGCGGCCGATCGCCTCGTCGGGCGAGAGGACGTCGGGGGCGTAGAGGCGCGGCATCGTGCGGCTGCGCTAACCCATCGAGCGGGGGCGAGACACCGCGGGCGCCGCCGTCATTTCTTGCAGGGCACCATCACGCGCAGCCCGGTGTCCGGGTCGCGCCCGAAGCAGGGCCCGCCCTCGGGCCTGGCGGCAGGCGCCCTCGGCACGGCGGGCGCCCTCGGCGCCTTGCCCGCGGCGGCCGACAGGGCCGGCGGGGCAGCGCTCGCGCTCGCGGGTGCGACCGCGCTCGACGCGGGGTCCGCGCTCGCGTCCGGGACTGCGCCGGCCGCGACGGCCGATCCGGCCGGCGTGACGGTGGGCGTCGGCGGCGGCTCGGCGCTGACGGGCGCAGGCGGCGCGACGAGCGCGGGGGTCGCGCCGGGCGCGGTGATCGGGCGCTTCACGTAGCCGAGCCCGAAGAACATCGCGACTCCGCTGAGCAGCGCGATGCCGCCGGCCACCGCCCAGAGCGGCGCGCCGCCCCGGCCCGCGGGCGCGCCCGAAGGGCTCGACACCGACTTCGACAGCGGCCCGGCGGCAGCGACCGCGCCCGAGCTCGAGCTCGACAGCGGAGACGAGAGGCTCGGCATCGGGGGCGGCGGCATCGACCCCGCCGGCGCCATCGCGGGCACCGAGCTCATGGTGCCGCGGTCGCCCATGCGGGCGCTGATCCGCCCAACCTGCTCGATCGCCGGGTACGAGTGCGGCGACGCCCACGGCGCGAGCGCCGCGACGAACGCGCCCATCGTCGGGTACCTGTCGTCCGGCGACCGCGCGTACGCCTTCGCGATGACCTCCGCGAGCGCCTCGGGCACGTCGGGCCTGCGCAGCCGCATCGGGGTGGGCGGGTCCATCGCCACCTTGAGGCAGAGCTCGGCGAAGTTGTCGGCGGTGAACGGCGGCGACCCCGTGAGCAGCTCGAAGATGCAGACGCCGAGAGCGTAGATGTCGGTGCGCGTGTCGACGCTCTTGGCCGACCGCATCTGCTCGGGCGACATGTAGTAGCCGGAGCCGAGCACCGCGGTCGTCTTCGTGAGCCCCATGTCGCCGATCTGGGCGTCCTGGGCGATCTTCGAGATGCCGAAGTCGAGCACCTTCACGAGCGGCGTGCCGTCGGCGTACCGCGTGAGAAAGAGGTTCGCCGGCTTCACGTCGCGGTGGATGATGCGCTCGCGGTGCGCCTCCGCGAGGGCCTCCGCGGCCTGGATGATGTAGTCGATGGCCTCTTCGATGGTGAAGCGATGGCCGGACTTGAGCGCCCGCGAGAGGTCCTGCCCCTCGAGGTACTCCATCACCATGTACGGGACGTCGGAGGCCTCCGGCAGCGTGCCGACGTCGAGCACGTGGGCGACGTGGTCGCTCGCGATCCGGGACGCCGCGCGGGCCTCGCGCACGAAGCGCTCCGCCGCGTCCGACACGGTGGCGAACTGCGGGAGCAGGAACTTCATCGCGACCGTGGAGCCGAGCGTCACGTGCTCGGCCTGCACGACGACGCCCATGCCGCCCATCCCGAGCGTCCGCACGATGCGGTACTTGCCCAGGAGCACGGTGCCCGGCGCGAGGTTCGTGACATCGAGGGCGGGCTCGTTCAAGGCGTCCGTCACTTTAGCACCGCGCCTTGCGCTCGCGCCGTTCGTCGCGCGTGCCGGCCGACGGGCGCGCGCGAGCGAGGTCGGGAGGCCTCCACCCGCTCCGGTTGCACCCTGCGCGCCACAACCGCATGCTCTACCACCGGTCGGGCCGAGCATCGGCGCCAAACCGCCGCACGCCCCCTCAAACCCTCGCCAGCAGCGGCCCCTCAAGTCCGCCGCGAAAGCGCCGATAGGCAGAAGTGCCATGGGAATCCACGCCGCTGCGCCCCGCGCCCAACGAGCCCACGACGCCGTGTCCCCCGCGCCGAAGCCGGGCTCGCGCGCCCTCCGCGCGTTGGTCTGCGGGTCCCTGGTCGCCCTCGCCGTGCTGGCGCCCGCCACCGGGCGCACGGCCAACGGCCCCCTCGTCCGACCACTCGAGGACGTCCTCGGCGCCGAGGTGCGAACGAGCCCCGTCGCGCCGTGGATCGCGCTCACGACCGGCACCGCGGTCCCGTCGCTGAGCGAGCTGCGCGCCGGCGAGCTGCCCGTGCGCCTCGGCCTGCGCAACGGCACCACCGTCACGCTCACGCCGCACGCGCGCCTCGCCGTCAACGGCGCCCTCGACGTGGACCTCGGCCCGAAGGACGGCAAGAGCAGCGCGACGAGCCTCGAGCTCCGCGCCGGCGAGGTCCTGCTCGAGGTGCCCACGACGGCCGCACCCCGATCCGTCCTGCTCGCGCGGGAGGAAACCTACATTCTCGCCATGCCGGGCGCGACGGCCCGCGTGCGCCTGGTCGGCAACCCGGACGAGGCCGGTGGGCGGCTCGCGGTCGCCTCCGACGGCGGCGACGTCCGCGTGGCGACGACCGGCGCGTGGGTCAAGATGCCGGTCAACACCGCCCTCGACCTCCGCCCGAAGACCCGCGTCGCCGCGCCAACGCCGATGCCGACGCCGCCCGCGTGGAGGACCGAGGGCGACTCGGCGCGCCTCGGCCCGCTCGCGGTCGTGACCGGCGCGGGCAAGGCCACGCTCGGCTTCCGCTGGACACCGGTGCGCGGCGCCGTCGGCTACCTCGCCGAGGTGGCGCATGACCCCGAGTTCCGCGACCTGGTCACGAAGGGCGAGCTCGGCGAAAAGGACACCGCGTTCTCCACGCCGCCGCTGCCCGCCGGTCGCTATCACGCCCGCGTCCGCGGCACCGGCCTCGCCGGCTTCCCCGGCCCCATGAACACGCCGCGCGAGCTGCGCGTCGCGCTCGTCGAGCTGCCGCCCGGCGCCGTGGAGCGCGACGGCAAGTGGGCGATGCCGCTCATCCGCCCGGCCAAGATCACCGAGCCCAGCGGCCTCGAGATCGCGATCGGCAAGGGCGCCTTCTTCGCGGCCCCGAGCCAGTTCTCGCTGAAGAAGGAGGAGCCGACGCTCCTGCAGCTCCGCCTCAAGGGCGAGCGTGCCATCATCCCGGTGCAGGTGGTCCCGCGCGAGCTCGTCGCGACGATCGAGATGACGCCGAAGCGCGCGGTGTGGCCGAACGACCCGATCAAGATCGTCGTGCGCATGCGCGAGAGCGGCCGCGAGACGGCGGACATCGTCCCGACGATGCGCGTCACCCTCGGCCTCGACGAGGTCGGCGTGAACTGGGACCAGCAGGGGTCCGTCTGGCGCGGCACCCTCACCCCGCTCCACACCGTCGGCCCGACGGTCGTCCGCGTGTCGGCGAGCGACCCCTGGGGCAACGAGATCGGGCGGAGCTTCCTCGAGGTCGACAACGCCGAGAGCCCGCTCGCTTCGCGGTAGCCCGGGTCCACGAGCTCGAGTACCTCGGCAAGCTCGACGCGCGGAAGAGCCGACGCACAGCTCAGGCTCGGCCGGCAGACCGCCGCCGGGCGCCGTGGCAGCTGGCCGGATCGCCTCGCCCCGGCACCCGCGGGGCGAAACACCACACGGCATACCCCGGAGTGCAGGCGTCGCACGGCCCGTGGCCAAGACGCGCGTCGGAGTCGGCATCGACCCGCGATCCGTCCGTGTCGTGGTTGACTCTCGCCTCGGAGCGGGCACCATTGCTCGCCGTGACGGCGCCCACTACCTCCGCAAGCATCGAAATGGGCGGGGAGGCAGCACCGCCGAGCTCGTCGTCGTCGCCGAGCGCGCGGCGCTACGACCGCCTCTTCCGCAACATCTTCCACGGGTACGCCTACTGCCGGATGTGCTTCGACGACGCCGGTCGTCCCGTGGACTTCGAATACCTCGAGGTCAATGAGTCGTTCGTACGGATCACCGGGCTCGAGGACGTGACGGGCCGGTTGGTCTCCGAGGTGCTGCCGGGCGTGCTCGAGGCCGAGCCGCAGCTGTTCGAGATCTACGGGCGCGTCGCTCGCGACGGTCGACCGGAGTCGTTCGATATCAAGTTCTCGCCGCTCGGTCGCTGGCTCCGCGTCGCGGCGTATCGACCCGAGCCCGGTCACTTCGTCGCCCTGTTCGACGACATCACCGCGCGCGAGCGAGCGGAGCTTGCAGCACGCGAGAGCGAAGCGCGATACCGCATGATCGCCGAGAACACCTCGGACGGCATCCTCTGCATGGGCGCGGATGCGCGCATCCTCTACGCCTCGCCCGCGTATGCCCGGCAGGTCGGTTGCGACCTGGAGACCATTGTCCAGCGCACGCCCGACGCCATCTACTCCCTGGTTCATCCCGACGATCGCGACGCGCTGTTCCGCGACATCTACGCCGCCATCGCCGCCAAGCGGGTCCACTATTCGTACACCTACCGGACGCGGCACGCCGCCGGGCATTACATCTGGCGCGAGGACAACGCGCAGTTCCAGTACGACGACTCAAGCGCACGGAACTACCTCGGGTGCGTGGTGGTCTGTCGCGACATCACCGCGCGCAAGCAGGTGGAAGACGAGAGGGCGGCGCTCGAGCGCCAGCTCCAGCAGGCTCAGAGGCTGGAGTCGATCGGTCGCCTGGCCGGCGGCATCGCCCACGACTTCAACAACCTGCTCACGGTCATCCTCGCCTGCGCCGAGGAGCTCGAGCAGGATGTCGCGGCGGGGGTGGCGCCGAACCCGGACTCGGTGACCGAGATCGCCGCCGCCGGGATCCGCGCGCGCGACCTCACGCGCCAGCTCCTCGCGTACTCGCGGAGGCAAGTGGTCAAGCCGGTTGCCCTCGACCTCAACGAGGTCGTGCGCGGCACCCACAAGATGCTCTCGCGGCTCCTCGGCGAGGACATCGAGCTTCGCGTGAGCCTGCAAGACGGCCTCTCCTCCACGTTCGCCGACCCGGGCCAGATCGAGCAGATCCTCGTGAACCTCGCCGTCAATTCGCGCGACGCGATGCCGCGCGGCGGGACGCTCGCGATCGAGACGTGCGACGCCCACTGCGACCGCGCGCCCGCGCCGGAACCGCCCGGCGGACGATGGGTGCGACTGCGGGTCCGTGACTCCGGCACGGGCATGCCGCCGGAGGTCGTCGCCCACGCCTTCGAGCCCTTCGTCACGACGCGCGAGGTCGGCAAGGGGACGGGGCTCGGGCTCGCGACCGTCCACGGCATCGTCGCGCAGGTGGGTGGCCACATCCACCTCGAGACCGCGCCGGGCCAGGGCGCGACATTCGAGATTTGCCTCCCCCGCAGCGAGCTGGCCGCCGCGACGAGCGAGCCACGCCGCACCACGCGTGCCCGCGGCGGGCACGAGACCATCCTCGTGGTCGAGGACGATCCGCACGTCCGCCGCATGGCGGTGCGGGCGCTCCGCGCGGGCGGTCACCGCGTCCTCGAGGCGGCGAGCGCTCTCGAGGCGCTCGCCGCGGTGGCGATCGAGCCGTCGCCGCCGCCGCTGGTCGTCAGCGATCTGGTCTTGCCGGGGGGTGAGGGCCGGGCGCTCGTCGAGGAGCTTCGCCGCCTCCACGGCCCGATGCGAGCGCTCTTCGTCTCGGGCTATCCGCCCGAGGTCATCCGTCGTCACGGCGTCCTCGAGTCGGGCGCCGACTTCCTGCCAAAGCCCTTCACCGGCGACGCGCTGCTCGCGCGGGTCCGCGAGCTGCTCGACCGAGATCAGCCGCCGTCGTCCCTCGGGCGGAGCGTCGGCACGGGCGGCGCCTCGCCCGAGGCGGGCGCGGGGTCGGAGGGCTCCAGGTAGAACTCCGAGGCGACGTAGGCGTCGACCGCGCGACTGACGAGGATCTTGAGGACGGCGCCGAGGGGCACGGCGAGCAGCACGCCGAGGAAGCCGAAGAGCGTCGCCGCCACCATCATGGTGAGCAGGACCTCGATCGGCTTCAGCCCGACGCTCCCGCCGACGATGCGCGGCGTGATGACCATGCTGTCGACGAGGCCGACGCCGATCATCACGCCGGCCGCGGCGAGGACGTGCCCCGCCGACTGCCAGTCGAGGACGGCCATCAGCACGGCGAGCGCGGTGCCGGTGGCCAGCCCGACGTACGGCACGAACGCGACCATGCCCGTGAACACGCCGATCGGGATCGCGAGCCGGATGCCGACGAGCGTGAGGCCCGTCGAGTAGAGCAGCGCGAGCAGGAGGTTCGTCACCAGCTGGCCGCGGACGTACCTGCCGAGCGTGCCGTGAATGGCGCGCGCGACCTCGGTGACCGGCGCGGCCCAGCGGCGCGGCACGAGCTTCTCGGCGCCGGCGACGAGCCCGTCGAAGTCGACGAGCAGGTAGAGCGAGAGCACGGGCACGATCAGCGTGCCGAGGGCGAGAAACAGCGCGCCGACCGTGCCGAACAGGGCGCTCGCGACGCTGGTCGCGCTCGGCGCGCCGTCGCGCAGCACCGCGCCGTACTTGGTGACGATCTCGCTCCAGGTCGCGGGCAGCTTGTAGTGGTAGCGCGCCCACAGCCAGTCCTTCGCCGCGCCGCGCAGCGAGTCGAGCTGCTCGGGCAGGCGCCGCGTCGCGCTCTCGAACTCGTCGATCACGGTGGGCACCGCGAAGAACAGGACGAGGACGATCCCGGCGATCGAGGCGAGCATCACGAGCGACGCGCCGATCCCGCGGGGCACGCCGATCCGGTGCAGGCGATCGACGACCGGGTCGAGCGCGTAGGCCACCAGGAACGCGAAGAAGAGCGGCACGAGGACGCCGCGCAGCACCCACGCGAACGCGATCGTCGCGGCGAACGCGGCCACGAAGAGCCACCGCCGGAGCGAGGTCGATCGGCGATCGCCCGCGACGCTCACGCCTCGGGCTCCCGCGCGGGGGGCGGCCCGGCCTGCTCCTCGCGCTTGGCCTCGTCCCAGTAGACGTCGAGCTCCTCGAGCGTGAGGTGGTCCTGATCGGCCGAGGTCGGCCAGCCGCCGTGGCGCTCGGCGACGCGCGCCTCGACGTGGTCGAACCGCCGCGTGAACTTGTCGATCGTGCGGCGCAGCGCGCCCTCGGCGTCGACGCCCGCGTGCCGCGAGAGGTTCACGAGCGCGAACAGCACGTCGCCGAGCTCGGCCTCGGCGCGGTCGGCGTCGCCGCTCGCGATGGCCTCGTCGAGCTCGGCGAGCTCCTCGGTCACCTTCTCGCGCGATCCGCGCGCGTCGGGCCAGTCGAAGCCGACCCGCGCGACCTTCTCGCCGATGCGCTGGGCGCGCGTGAGCGCGGGGAGGCTGCGCGCGACGCCGGAGAGGACGCCCTTCTTTTCGGGCTTCTCGGCGCGCTCGGCGACCTTGATGCGCTCCCAGTTGCGCAGCACGTGGTCGGATCCCGTCACCTCGGCGTCGCCGAAGACGTGCGGGTGGCGCCGCACGAGCTTCTCGCAGATGGCGGCGACCACGTCGTCGGGCCCGAAGGCCCCCTCGGCGCGCGCGAGCTCGGCCTGGAACACGACCTGGAGGAGCAGGTCGCCGAGCTCGCCGCAGAGCTCGCCGCGGTCGCCGCCGTCGATGGCGTCGATGACCTCGCAGGCCTCCTCGAGCGTGTAGCGCCGGAGCGAAAGCAGGGTCTGCTCGCGATCCCAGGGGCAGCCGTCGGGCGCGAGCAAGCGCTGCATCAGCTCGACGAGCCGGGGGAAGGTCTGCCCGGACTGATCGGGAATCGCCGGCGGGACCACGGGGTCGAAGGGACGAGCCATGGCCGGGCGATGTAGCGCGAACCAGAGGCGGCGGAAACCGCGAGCCCGGCCGAGGCCCGTGCGTCGCCCGCCCCCGCGATCGGGACTTCGGATATCGTGGGGTCTCGTCACCACTCCCGATCCGGCGAGCGCCCGGCGCGCGCGACGGACGGCCCGCACGAGGCCCCGATGCAACCCTCCCGCACCCCGTTCCTCGCGTCCGTCGCCACGCTGATCCTCGCCGCCTGCTCCGGCGACGCCATCGACCTGAGCCTCGGCGGCGAGGGCGGCGAGGGCCCGGGCACCGGCGCGACCACGGCCAAGGCCGACGGCGGCACGTCGACCGGCTCCACGACCGCGACCGGGTCCACCGGCGCGGGCGGCGGCGGCGAGGGCGGCAGCGGCACGGCGGGCGGCGGGACGGGCGGGTCGGGCAACGCGGGCGGCGCGGGACAG
>CAIVJW010000414.1 GCA_903906315.1 uncultured delta proteobacterium
CGGCGCGGCGTCGGGCGGCGCGGGCGGCGCGGGCGGCACGACGACCTCATCGGTCGGCGGCAGCGGCACGGGCGGCTCCGGCGGCGGCTTCGCGACGTGCGGCGACGGCAAGCAGAACCAGGGCGAGACGGACGTCGACTGCGGCGGCCCGTGCGCCCCCTGCGCCGACAGCAAGCAGTGCGCGGACAAGGTCGATTGTCTCAACAAGGTCTGCGGCAAGAACAACGTCTGCTCGAACCCGCCCTGCCAGTGCCAGCCGCCGACGTGCGTCGACGCGCAGCAGAACGGCACCGAGAGCGATCTCGATTGCGGCGGCGTCTGCGCGCAGAAGTGCAGCACGAGCCAGAAGTGCGTGCAGAACACCGACTGCCTGTCGGCCCTGTGCTCGCAGGGCTTCTGCGCCTGTCCGGCGGGCATGGTCACGGCGGGCCAGGTCGGCGGTGCGGGCTCGTACTGCATCGACCAGACCGAGGTGTCGCGCGGCGAGTACGTGCAGTTCGTCGGGGCGAACCCGCCGCAGAAGGACCCGTTCTGCGCCTGGAACAAGGTCTACGTCCCGAGCCTCACCTGGCCGCCGGATCAGACGCAGTACACGCTGCCGGTCGTCTACGTCGACTGGTGCGACGCGTCCGCGTATTGCCAGTGGAAGGGCAAGCACCTCTGCGGCAAGATCGGCGGCGGGATGGTCGAGTTCGCGGACAAGTCCGACGAGACGAAGGACCAGTGGTACAACGCCTGCACCGCGCAGGGCGCCAACCCGTTCCCGTACGGCATCACGTACGACCCGACGAAGTGCTACGGCAAGGACGCCAACGCCTTCGACGGAGGCGCGACCGAGCCCGTCTCGATGAAGGACAAGGACGGCAACATCCTGTCCAAGTGCCAGGGCGGGCAGGTCGGCCTCTACGACATGAGCGGCAACGTCGCGGAGTGGGAAGACTCCTGCGACGGCCAGAACGGCGACGCGGATACGTGCCTCGTCCGCGGCGGCTCCTACCAGGCGAGCGAGCCCCAGCTCCGCTGCGACTCGCCGGACCCCAAGCTGCGCAACACGCAGGCGCCGGACATCGGCTTCCGCTGCTGCCTCTTCTGATCGCCACCCCGGCCTGAAGGCCGAGGCACGGTAGGCCAGAGAGCCCGGTGAAAGCCGGGCTTTCGCGCGTTCACAGGCCGATGCGCAGGCCGGGGAGGATGCTCGCGGCCGCCGTCGCCAGGGCCATGCGCGAGATCGTGCCGCCGTCGTCGACGGGGTAGTCGTTGCGCTGGATGCCGAGCATGCGCACCGCGGTCACGTCGGCCGTGCCCTTGAAGTGGTAGGCGATGGACGCCGAACCGAGCGTCTGGTTGACGATGCCCGGGATCATGTCGATCGGGATCACGATCGGCGCGGGGACGAGCGTCGTCTGACCGGCGGGGAGCCACACGTTCGGCGAGTAGTCGATCGGCGGAAGCAGCCAGCGGTTGCCCAGGCTCGCCTGGCCGCGCACGTTGCGCACCTGCACGTCGAAGGCGTTCTTGTTGTTGACGCGCAGCATGACCACGAGGGTCACCCCGGCGAACGACCCACCGCGGATCTCGGCGTGATCGAGGGCCACGACGGGCTGCGAGACGCACGCCGACGCCGTGGCGGCGGACAGCGCGAGCGCGGCGGCGACGAGCGGGGCACGAGCGTTCATGCTGAAAGGCGTACGCCGCGTGGGCGTCCGGGGCAAGGCCGAGGCTGCCCGCCGGCTGGCGCGGGCACGGGGTGCGGCGTAGGTTGCGTACCGGAGGGCTCGCGCCGCGGGCCACGCCCGATGACCCGGATCGAGCTCCTCGACGAAGGCGACTGGAAGCGCCTCGCCCGCCCCGAATTGCCGCCCGCCGCCGGGCGTGCTTTTGCGATCTGCATGACGAAGCTCGCCGAAGCCCTCGCCGCCCTCGACCCGTCGCTGCTCGCTCGCCTGCGCGCGCACGGCTTCGATCCGGCCCGTCTCGGGGCGTGGGCTGCGACCGTCGGCGTCGGCCGCGACGAGCGCAACCGCCTGCCCGGCGAGGTCGAGGCGCCGCGGGCGGGCGACGTGGTCGACGCGCCGGTGCCCGGCACCCCCGATCACGCGCGCCTCCACGCCGTGGGCGCGGCGGCCCTCGCTCGCGGCGAGCTCGCGCTCTGCGTGCTCGCGGGCGGCATGGCGACCCGCATGGGCAGCGTCGTGAAGGCCCTCGTCGAGGCGCTTCCCGGCCGGCGTTTCCTCGACCTGCGGCTCGCCGAGAACGCGCACCTCGCGGCGCTCGCCGGCCGCCCCGTGCCGCTCTGGCTGATGACGAGCGAGGCCACCGACGGCCCGATCCTGGACGCGCTCGCGGCCCACCCGCACGGCGCGGCCGCCGCGACCTTCCAGCAGCACGAGTCGCTGCGCCTCACGCCCGAGGGGGCGCTCTTCCTCGACGACCATGGCGCGCCGAGCATCCACGCGACCGGCCACGGCGACCTGCCCGACGCCCTGCGCGCGAGCGGTCTGCTGTCGCGCTTCGTCGCGGGCGGGGGCAAGTACGTCTGGATCGCGAACCTCGACAACCTCGGCGCGACGGTCGACCCGGCGATCCTCGGCTGGCACGTCGAGCACGGCGGCGCGCTCTCGGTCGAGGTGGTCGACAAGCTCGGCTCCGATCGCGGCGGCGTGCCCGTGCGCTGGAACGGCAAGCCGATCATCGCCGAGGAGTTTCGCCTCCCGATCGCCTTCGATCCGGCCGCGGTGCGCGTCTTCAACACCAACACGTTCCTCGCGTCGGCGCCGGCGATCGAGGGGCTCGATCTGGCGTGGACCTACGTCGAGGTCGAGAAGACGATAGGCGGCCGCAAGGCCGTGCAGTTCGAGCGGCTCGTCGGCGAGCTGACCGCGGCGCTCGAGCCGCGCTTCGTGCGCGTGCCGCGCGAGGGCGATCGATCGCGGTTCCTGCCCGTGAAGGACGTGCCGGAGCTCGAGCGGCGCCGCGACGAGATCGAAGCGGTGGCGAAGGCGCGCGGGATGCTCTGACCGGCGCGCGGGAGAGCCCGCCGGGCCGCTTCGTGATAAGGGGATCGGCGTGCATTTCGAGATCTCCCACGAGCTCGACGCGCCCCTCGAGGCCATCGAGGCGGCCGTGCTCTCGCCGGAGCTCGGCGAGCGGCTCGGGCAGAAGCTGCGATCGATCGAGAGCGTCGAGACCGTCGAGCACGTCGTCAAGGACGGCGAGCTCCGGCGCGTGCTGCGGTTCCAGGCGAGCGCGCCGCTGTCGATCTTCAAGGGCCAGCCGCTCGCGCGCGAGGCGATGGCCTGGCACGAGCACGTCACCTACCGGGTGGGCGACCACGCCTCGACCTGGAAGGTGAAGACCACCCGCGAGCAGTGGGACCGGTACTTCGCGTCCGAGGGCACCTACCGCCTCGAGCGCACGGCCGACGGCCGCACGCGCCGCGTCGTGGTGGGCGATCTGTCCATCCGCGTGAGGCTCGTCGGCCCCGTCGCCGAGCGCCTGGCGCTGGCCGAAGTGAAGAAGACCTATGACGCCGAGGCCGTCGTCCTCGGAGAGCTGGCGCTGCGATGAGCCGAACGCTCCGCTCCCTCGTCGCGACCTCGGCGCTCGCGATCGTCGCGGCCTCGGCGTCGCTCGCCTCCGCGCAGCCGGCGCCGAAGGCCTCCGACGCCGTCCCGTCGCCCGGTCGATCCATCGCGGGCGCCGACGACACGACCGCGATCGCGCTGAACCCGGCGAACCTCGCGTTCCTGCCCGGCGCCGAGCTGCGCTGGGGCTGGGTGCAGACGCAGTCGGCCTCGCCGCTGCCGAACCGCGGCCACGCCTTCGCGGTCGGCGTGCCCCTCTGGATGCTCGCCACCGGCCTGCGCGTCGACGCGATCGATCCGCCCCGCGCCGCGCCCGCGCCGTTCGACACGAGCTACCAGTGGGTGCGCTGGGGCCTGGCCGCGCGCGCCGGCGACGTCGCGTCGTTCGGCACCACCATGGCGTGGTCGATGTCCCAGTCGCCCACCCTCGCCGGCTATTTCTCGGTCACCTCGGGCGTCACCGTGCGGCCGACGTCGTTCCTCTCGGTCGCCGCCGTCGCCCGGGACTGGAACCACCCGCACGCCAAGGCCGGCCTGCCCATCGAGCGCAGCTTCGACCTCGGCGTCGCCGTCCGCCCGTTCCTCGGCCGCCGCGCCTTCGAGATCGGCCTCGAGGCCGCGCACTACGCGACGAGCGACGTCTGGGTCCCGCGCGGCACCGTCGGGCTCGACGTGCCGCGCGTCGGTCGGCTGCGCGGCGACGTCGCGATGATCGGCCCGGGATCGAGCCGCTTCGTCGCGACCGCGGGCCTCGACGTGCACCTCGGATCGGGCGAGCTGTCGGGCGGCGGCGTATTCGGCAGCGCGCTCAGCCGGTCGGGCGCGGGCTTCTACGCGGGCGCGGCGATCCGGGCGTTCCGCGAGCCGGGCGTCCGGCTCCCGGCGCGCGTCGTGCGCGTGAAGCTCACCTCCACCCCCGGCGTCCGCCGCCATACGCGCCTGCTCCGCAAGCTCTGGCGTCTCGCCGGCGACCCGGAGGTCGAGGGCGTCGTCCTCGAGCTCTCCGCCGAGCCCGCGAGCTCGCTCGCCCACGCGGAGGAGGTCGGCGAGGCGATCCGCCTGATCCGCGCGCAAGGCAAGAAGGTCCTCTGCCAGCTCGAGGACGCCGGCGGCCGATCGCTCTACGTCTGCTCGCAGGCCGATCGCATCGCGATGAACCCGGCCGGCGGCCTGCGCTTCGCGGGCCTCTCGTCGAGCTACCTCTACTTCGGCGGCCTGCTCCAGAAGCTCGGCGTGCGGTCGGACTTCGTGCGCATCGGCGCGCACAAGGGCGCCGCCGAGATGTTCACGAACGAGACCGGCAGCGAGGTCGCGAAGGCCGACCACCAGGACCTCGTCGACGAGCTCGAGAAGGTGATGCTGAGCGACATCGGCGGCGGCCGGCGCCTGAGCCTGCCGGAGGTGAAGGCCCGCGTCGCCAAGGGCCCGTTCATCGCGTCGGAGGCCCGCACCGCCGGGCTCATCGACACGCTCGCCTACGCGGACGAGACCGACCGCGTGCTCGAGGAGATGTTCGGCCGCAAGGTGCGGATCGGCGAGGACACCGAGCAGGACCGCGCCCCCGAGCGCTGGGGCCAGCAGTCGAAGGTCGCCATGATCTACCTCTCGGGCGACATGGTGGACGGCGAGAGCCAGTTCATCCCGCTCGTGAACATCCGCCTCGCCGGCTCGCGCACGATCTCGCGCGCGCTGAAGCGGGCCCGCGAGGACGCGAGCATCAAGGCCGTCGTCTTCCGCGTCGAGACGGGAGGCGGCTCGTCGCTCGCCGCCGACGTGATCCTGCGCGAGGCCATCCTCACCGCGAAGGCCAAGCCCTTCGTCGTCTCGATGGGATCGTCCGCGGCCAGCGGCGGCTACTACGCGGCCATGGCCGGCGGCGGTCCGGTCTTCGCGAACCGCGCGACGATCACCGGATCGATCGGGATCTTCTACGGCAAGGTCGACGTCTCGGGCCTGCTCGGCAAGATCGGCGTCGGCGTCGACCTCTTCCGGTCGTCGCCGCGCGCCGACGCGGAGTCGTTCTACCGTCCCTTCAGCGACGACGAGCGCAAGGAGCTCGGCGTGAAGGTGAAGCAGTTCTACGACCTCTTCGTCGCGCGCGTGGCCGAGGGCCGGCACATGACCCCCGACGCCGTCGACGCCGTCGCGCGCGGCCGCGTGTGGACGGGCACGCAGGCCAAGGAGCGCGGGCTCGTCGACCAGCTCGGCGGCCTGCGCGAGGCCCTGCGCGAGGCCCGCGCGCTCGCGCACCTGCCGACGGACGCGCCCATCGTCGAGCTGCCCGAGGACGACGAGTCGCTCCTCGGCATGCTGCTCGGGCTCGCGGCCGGCGGTGCCCGCGCGGACACCGAGGCCGTCCTCAAGGCGACCGTGCCGCCGGCGCTGCTCGGCCTGGCGCAGGCGCTCGCGCCGTTCCTCGTGCACGAGCCGCAGAAGCCGCTCGCGCGGATGGACATCATGGACCTGCCCGGCGGCCTCGTCGGGGGCGCCTCGAGCGAGCCGTGAGGCGAGCCGTGAGGCGCGCGGTGAAGGGTGCGGTATTCCTCTGGATCCTGGCCGCGACCGCGATCGCGGCCGGTTGCTCGCCTTCGGACGGGGGATCGACCGTCGCGCGCCCGGGGTCGACCCACGCGAGCCTGCCCCCGACGGTCGGCGCGACGCCGCCCACCGGCCAGCCCGGCGGGCCGACCGTCGGTCGCGGTGGATCGACCCTCGTCGGGTCCTCGCCGGCGGCCGTCACGGCCGTCCTCCCGCCGGCCGGCGCCACGCCGGGGGCGTGCGCGTTCTGGGGCGAGGTTTGCCAGAAGTGCGTCGGCGCGAGCTGCCTGAAGGAGACGCACGCGTGCACCGGGGACGCGGCCTGCGTCGCGGCCCGATCGACCGCGAGCTCGTGCCTGTGCAACGCCCAGAGCGCCGGCGCGAGCACGAGCGCCTGCCTCGCGTCGCTCGCGCAGGCCGGCCCGGCCGCCGCGACGTTCTCGGCGTGCGAGATCGCGCACTGCGCGGCGGCGTGCGCCTTCCAATGAGGCGCGTGCCCGCCCCGCGATGATCCCGCCGGCCCTCCTCGCGGCCGACGAGGCGCGCGTCGCCGTCGACGGCGTCGTCGCCATCGACCGCCTCACGTTCACCGCCACCGGCGACCGGGCGCTCTTCGTCGGCGACACCGCCGCGCTCTTCGCCGCCCTCACCGGCGTGCCCTTCGGCGCCCGCGCCCCCACGCTGGCAGGCCGATCCGCCGACCCGCGCTGGGTGCCCCCGGCGCCCGATCCCGACCCGGACGCGCCCCTCGGTGAGGCGCGGGTCGTCGCCGGCTCCCTCCGCCTCGCGGGTCGCGACGTCGCGCGGGGCGACCACCTCGCGTCCGTCGGCGTCGCGCCCGCGGACGTCCCGCTGCCGCCCGCATGGACCCCGGTCGAGTACGTCGCCTGGAGCGCCCGCCTCGCCGGCGTCGGGTCGCGCGCCGCCCCCGATCTCGCCCGGGCCGCGCTCGCCCACGTCGGCCTCGCGCGCGCCTCGAAGCGCGCGCTCAAGACGCTCGTCCTGCCGGAGCGCCGCGCGCTCGCCCTCGCCGCGGCCGTCGTGATGGCGCCCCTCGCGATCGTGGTCGAGGCGCCGCTCGCGGGCCTCGAGGGCGCGGGCGCCGCGTTCGTGCTCGCGGCCCTCGCCGCCGTGAGCGAGGGCCGCGCCGCCGTCGTGTCGGCCACGCGCCTCGACGTCGGCTCGCCCGAGCACGCCCTCGCCGAGGGCGCGTCGTGGATCGGCTTCCTCGCCGGCGGCGAGCTCGTCGCGCACGGCGAGCCCGCGGCCCTCTTCGCCGGCGCTCGCACGTACGCGATCGCCGTGCACACGAACGTCGACGCGCTCCGCCTCGAGCTCCGCGCGCGCGGCCTCGACCTCCTCGGCACCCCGCCGCGCTGCGCCGTGGCCTTGCCCGCCGGTGCGACGACGCGCGACCTCCTCGCGGCCGCCGCCGCCGCGAAGGCCGCGGTCGTCGAGCTCGCGCCGCTGTTCTGACGCGATCCGGCGTGCCCCGATCCCTGGAACCTGCCGGAATCTCGGCGGGTTCGGGCGGTCCCCGCGTCCAAACGTGACGGAAGCCTGACCCGCGACCCCGGCTCGCGAAGCTAGGAACTCCCTCATGGATGCAGCCATTCTCGTCAACGTCCGCGCCCGCCACGGCTCCGAGGAGATCGGCCGCCGCATCCAGCGCATCCTGCCGAACGCGCGCGTGGCCGTGACCCACTCGCTCGCCGAGGCGCGCGCGTGGGTGACCGGCGAGCTCACCCGCGACCGGCCCGACGTGCTCCTTTCGGGCGGCGGCGACGGCACCGCGGTCGCCCTGCTCAACGAGCTGCGCGACCAGTCCGTGTCCATCCCGACGTTCGGCCTGCTGCCGCTCGGCACCGGCAACGCCTGGGCTCGGGCGACGGGCGTGACGGGCGTCCGATCCGCGCTCGAGAGCCTCGCCGAGCTGCGCGACGGCGAGGAGCCGCTCACCAAGACGTTTCACCTCGTCGAGGCCGAGGGCAAGCTCACCCCCTTCGCCGGCACCGGCTGGGACGCGCAAATTCTCAGCGATTACAAGCGCATGATGGACGACCTGCCGCCGGGCGTGCGCGACGCGACCGCTGGCACCGCGGGCTACCTGCGCAGCATCCTCACGCGGTCGGTGCCTCACCAGCTGCGGGCCGACCGCCCCAACGTCCGCGTGGTCAACCTCGGCGACCACGCGCTCCGCATCGACGACGCGGGCAACGCCGTCCCGGTCCCGGGGGGCGGCGCCGGCGCCGTGCTCTACGAGGGCCCCATCAGCGTCGGCGGCGCAGCGACGACCGAGCAGCTCGGCCTCGGCTTCCGGGCCTTCCGCTTCGCCCACTCGGTGCCGAACCGCATCGCGGTCCGCGTCTACGCCGCCTCGACGCTCGAGGCGACGCTGCGCATGCCCTGGCTCTGGCGCGGCGCGCACCCGCTCCCGCACGACCACAACTGGATGCTCACCCGCTGCCGCATGGAGTTCGACCGCCCCGTGCCCTTCGAGATCGGCGGCGATCTCGCCGGCGACCGCACCTCGGTCGAGCTCTCCCTCGCCGCCGAGCGCCAGCCGCTCGTCGACTGGGCCGCGAGGCGCGCTCGCGGCCGCGTCGGCCGGGCGTAGGGAGCGCGAGCCCCGCGCCCCTGCGACGGGCCGATTGGCGGCTGAAGATCCGTCCAGAAGTAGGGATCAACCACAGAGGGCACCGAGGGCACAGAGGGCGCAGAGGACGGATCAACCACAGGGGCACGGCGGGCGCCGAGGCGTTTTTCGGTGCTTGCGTGGTGAATTCCCCGAACCTCTCGACCTCCTGCGCCGCGCCAGATGGCGGGCGCACGCCGCCGGCCTGCCGGGTTCCGCGAGGCGGTCGCGCGGTCGGCGTCGCCGTGCCCGAGCGCTTTTCGTGATCGGGGGCGCGCCGCGAGGCCATCCAGGCGCGCGGAGCGGGTCGGTCGGTTCCTCCCTAGCTCGCCGGCCCGCTCCGCCCTTGCTCGGAGACCTCCCATGAAGCTCATCCCGTCGCTCGCCGTCGGCCTCGCGCTCGCCCTGCTGCTCGCCGGGTGCGGAGGCGCCTCGGGGCTCGAAGTCGGTGACGGCGCCGCGACCGGCACCGGGACGACGACCGGGGCTGCCACCACCACCGGCACCCCGACGGGCGGCACGACGGGCGGTGGCGCGACGACGACGACCGGGACGACGACCGCCACCGGCGGCTCGGGGGGCGGCGCCTCCCAGGTCGCCGACTGCTCGCAGGGCACCTTCGACGGCGTCGCGTGCTCCGCCCCCGGCGACCGCTGCGCCGGAATCGGCCCGTGGCAAGGCTGGACGTGCAGCTGCGCCGCGAAGGCGGGCAGCACCACCTGGGCTTGCGCGAAGGCCTCCGGCACCGAGACGAGCTGCCAGCAGGGCACGTTCGACGGCGCGACCTGCAAGGCCGCGGGCGAGACCTGCAGCGGCACCGGCAAGTGGACCGGCTGGACGTGCACGTGCGCCGCGAGCGCCGGCGGCACGACGTGGAGCTGCAAGGGGGGCTGATCTCGGCGGGGCGGCGCGCGGCGCGGGCTCGAATCCGCGCCGCGATCGTGAGTAGAGGTCGCCCTCGTCGTCGGCCGACGCCGCCACGACCAGCGCCACGCCGGGGGCGATCAACCCTCGAGCGGCTGCGGCGCGGCGCGGCGAAGCGTGGGAGGGTCGCCGTCGTCGGTGTCTTCGGTGTCCTCGTCGGCGAGCTCCTCGGCGACCGCCGTGCGGAGGAGGGGCCCGGCGGGCGGCGGGCCCGGCGCGGCAGGGCGGAAGGGCAGCGCCGGCTCGAGCGGGAGGCTCGCGCACGACAGCGTATCGGCGACGCTCCCGGCGTTCGGGCGCAGGAACGCGGTGGCGTCCGGCGCGGACTGGGCCACGTGGGTGCCCGTCGAGATCGCCCCGATGCGGCCCGGGGAGACGAAGACGACGGGCTCCTGCTGCGGGTGGGCGAGCGGCAGGTGGCCGCGCCACACCTGGAAGGCGAGGCCCCGATCGCTGTCGATGACGAGCGTGTCGCACACGACGGCGACGTCGGTCTCCGCGCCGGCCAACGCCACGACCACGCAGGGCGCGACCGGGGCGAGCTCGGTGCGGAGCCGCGGCAGGCGCGGGTGGAGGTGATCGAGCAGGATGCGCTCGTTGCGACCGAGCGAGTCCAGCACCTGATCCGCGGGGGCGACGTTGAAGTAGGCGTAGTCGAAGTCGGCTGGCAACGGCTGGTCGGCCCAGCGCTGCGGCTGCCAGCGCGCGGCGTGGCGGTGCAGCCGCTCGATGCGCGAGGGCCACGTCGGCCGGAGGGGGCCGAACCCGACCGGCGCGACGACCTCGTCACGGCTCCGGATCGACGTGCCCATGGGGCGGACGTTGGGCAAGAACACCCGCCCCTGCGCGTCGGCGACCGCGTCCTTCCCCATCGCGACGCCGACGGGATTGACGTCGTGAGGCGCACCCGCTGCCCGGTCCCAGCGAAGCGGCATCCGATCGAAGGGGACCGGCGCCGTCAGCGTGCCATCCCGGGTGAAGCAGCTGTCGCCGTGGACGTGGGCCAGCTTCTCGAAGTCGCCGACGCCGAGGCGTGCGACGAGGGACGTCACCTGGCTGCCCGGCGGCGCGTGCGCATGCCCCACGAGGACCACCTCCGGACGCCGCTTGCGGGGCGCCGGCGACCCCCACGGCTCGACGAGCGCGCGCTCGTCGTCGTCCTTCACCGGATCGAGCGGCGGCGGCTCGGCGACGAGGGGCGACTGGTCGGGCGCCAGCTCGAACGTGGCGTGGCACGCGACGGTGAGCATCCAGGCGCCTGGGCTCGGCTGCCAGAGGATCGATGCGGCGCGCCAGCCGCCGTAGCAGACGACGTTCACAGACGGCCAGGATACCGAGGGCGGCCGCGGGAGGTGAGCTTCTCGTCGCGCCTCGCCGGGGCGCGCGCCGCGCCTACTTCGAAAGGATGACGGCGAGGCCCGGGTCGACGTACCGCGACCACGCGACCGCGCCGGTCAAAAAATCGTCGTAGCGCGTGTCACCGCGGAGCCAGCGTTCGTAGAACGCGACGACGAAGGCCTTGGCGAGGCCGTTCACGACCGAGTTGCCGAGCGTGGCGCCCTTGGCCTGACAGAGGCTGCATCCCATCGGACCGCACGCGGCGTCGTCGAGGAAGCTCCACTGGTTTGCGCCGATCACCTCGACCGAGAGGGCGGGGCTGTTCGCGCTCGCGTAGAACGTCGCGAAGTTGTTGGCTGCGGGCGCGCAGGCCGCGAACACGCCGGGGACGGTGTCCTTGGTCTCGCCGAGCACGGCGACCGGTATCGAGAGCGCCGCCATGAGGTCGGGCATGCTCGGGCAGTCGGGAGGACCGCAGCTCGACGCCGAATTGACCGGATCGAGCGTGATGGCCGCCCTGACCCGCGGGTCCAAGCTCGCCGCGAGGAACGACAGCTTGCCGCCGAGCGCGTGCCCGGTCGCGCCGACCACGGTGACGTTCGCGAGCTTCGCGAGCTCGGGCCGCACGGACGCCCAGTCGATCGCCGCCAGGACGTCGCGCGCTTGCCGCGCCTGGTCGGTCGCCGAAATCGGGGCGCCGAGGTCCGGGTACTCGACCGTGATCGCGACGTAGCCGAACGTCGCGAGTCGGAGGACGTACCCCACGTATTGCGAGGACGGCAGCCCGCCGGCATGGGCGACGACCACCACCGGGAATGGCCCCGTCGACGGGCCGCCCGTCGGGTACGCGCAGTGAACCGCGACGAGGTCACCCTTCGCCGACACCTTCACCTTGTCGTCGATCTCGCCGTACGTGTACGGCCCGTCGACGTTCGGGTCCGCCAACGCCGGCGCCGCGTCCGCCTCCGCGTCGCTCTCGGCATCGACCTCCGCGTC
>CAIVJW010000415.1 GCA_903906315.1 uncultured delta proteobacterium
TCCCGTGCTCGACGACGTCATCGGCGTGACCCTCTGCGACTTCGAGATGTGGCCGGGTGCGGAGGTGCCCATGCTGAGCCGCTGGCGGATGCAGGAGCAGCACGGCGCGGCGCGCGGCCTGTCGCAGCTCCAGTTCGTGTTTCTGGAGCTCCCCAAGCTCGACGTCTCGCGCGAGCCCCGGACGCTCGTCGAGAAGTGGGCCTACTTCTTCCGCGAGGCGTCGAACCTCTCGGTCATCCCCCCCGCCGTCTCGGCGCCGCCGATCAGCGATGCCTTCGAGGCGGCGCGGACGGCCGGGTTCACCGAAGACGAATGGGACGCCTACATTCGCGCCGGCATGGCGATCCAGGACGAGCGCGGCGCCCTGTCGTTGGCCGAGCGGCTGGGCAAAGCCGAAGGGCGCCGGGAGGGCGAAGCGGCGGGCCGGCGCGAGGCCATCGAGACGGCGTGCGAGCTGCTCGGGATCGAGCTCGGGCCCGAGCGCAGAACGGAGCTCGCCGGGCTCGACGCTGCGGCGCTCGGCGCGCGGCTCGAACGGATCCGGCGCGAGCGGCGGTGGAGTTGACCGGGGGCGCGTTGTGCTCCCAGGCATGCCCAGCCCCACCCTCCCGGTCGCCGTCGAGCGCCCGTACGAGCTGCTCGCGTGGCTCGATGCGCGAGTTCACGACTTCCCCGCCGCCGCGCGATTCTCGGCGGCCGACGGCTGCCCCACGCGCTTCGCCCAGCGCGCGACGCGCGGACTCCACGTCACGACGACGAGAGCCCCCATCACGCCGGAGCCGTCGCGCAGCAGGGCCATCAGGACGCCGCACCGACGGCCCTTGTCCTCGTCCTTCAGCGGCGCTCGCAGTGCACATCGACGGCGAGCGAGCCTCTGCCTTCGACGCAGAACAGCAGGTCCGGCCGCACCTCGATGGCCCTGGCGAAGCGCAGCGGCGTCCTCGCGCGTTCATCACGGCGAGCTCGCGTGCAGGCGATCGCATGCCCTGCTTGTCGACGCGAGCCGGGCGGGAGTTGCGTGGGATCGGTGCGGAGCCGAGGAAACCAGAGGGGGGAGAAGGACACGAAGGAGGGCGGGTGGCAGCCCATCGGAAGAGGATGTCGGCATCGTGATCGACGACGCAGACGGCCCACTCGCCGCGCAGCTCCGTCCGTACGCGGAGCGCGCGGCGCGCGGGAAGCGCCGGTCCGCCGATGTGGCGCGGTTTCTCCTCGACCTCGACGCGAGCGTCGACGCTCTGGCCGCCGATCTCCGCACGCGCGCGTATCGCCCAGGGCTCGGCCGGTTCTTCCGCGTGGCGGACCCGAAGCCGCGCTCGATCTACGCGCTCCCCTTCCGCGACCGCGTGGCGCAGCACTTCCTGATCGACCGGACGCTCGCGGCCATCGAGCGCGGCCTTGCGCCGCAGACCTTCGCTTGTCGTGAAGGCAAGGGCACGCACCGAGGTCTCGCGCGTGCGGCCGAGCTCGCGCGTCGCGCTCGGTACGTCCTGCGCATCGACGTTCGCCGCTTCTTCGCGTCGGTCGATCATGCGCTCTTGCGCCGAATGCTTCTCGCCGTGACGCCAGTTTCGCTCCGCTGGCTCTCGGACGTGTTCTTCGACCTTCCGCGCGAGGTCGAACGCGCGGACTTCGCCTTCCCTGGCGACGACCTCTTCACGGCGATCACGAGGCCGCACGGCCTGCCGATCGGCTCGCTCACATCGCAGATCTGGGCGAACCTCTTCCTTGCGCCGATCGATCATCTCCTCGCGAGCGCGCTCGGGCTCGGCAGCTTCGTGCGCTACTGCGACGACCTCCTCGTCTACGACGACGACCCGGGGCGCCTCACCGCGGCGCTTCACCGCATCGAGGCGCGCGCCCTCTCGCTCCGCTTGCGCCTGCACCCCACGAAGACCCGCCTGCACCGCACCACCGACCCGGTGCCGTTCCTCGGCTTCGTGATCCAGCGTCGCGGCGACGCCGTCTCGATCCGCCTCAAGCACGACAACGTCGCGGCGATGCGTCTACGCATCACGAGGCTCCGCGTGCTCTTCGCCGCCGGCGCCGTAGACGTCGACGCGGTTCGCGCCCGCGTCCACGCGTGGCTCGCGCACGCGGCGCACGGGCACACGCGGCGCTTGCTCGAGCATGAGGCCGAGCGCTGGGTGTTCGCTCTCCGCGACTGAAAGGTGAAAGCCACGCCGCCGGCCGCGCGCGCCCCTCAGGGGCGTGGAGGCGGCTCGGCGAACGTGGGGCCTCGGACGCGCGTGCGAGGCGCTCTTCGGCCCCGCCTTTCGGCGAGGCCCGGCGTGCCAGGGTGGACCATGAGACGTCACGCCCGCGCCGTCGCTCATCGCGAGCGGCGCGGCTCTGGACGCCCTGACGCGAAGGCGAGGGCAGACATGGTCTTGGCGCAACGAAAGCCGAGGTTGTTGTTGCGGTTCGTCGGCGCGTTGTTGTTGCGGTTCGACGCGCGGAGGTTGTCGGCGTTGTCGTTGTTCCACGACCCGCCCCGAACCACGCGCTGCTCCCCGGTCCGCCGTGCCCGGACTCTGCGGCGAACCGCTCGGCCCAGGCTCGGCCTCTCTACCGCGAAGCGACGGCCCGCGTCCAGCCCCCGAGCATTCGCCCGATGGCCAAGCTCCGCTCGGCGAAGTGCTCGCGCTGCTCCGCGGAGAGAAGCGCGAGCCGCTGGGCGATGCGGACGAGCACGCGGGCACGCGTCAGCCCTCGCGACGCGCGCGCGAGCAGCCCGACTTTCTCGCGCACGAAGCTCGCCTCGACCAGTAGCGTGGTCACGTCGAGACACGTCTCGACCAGCTTGTCGCCGACCGCGAACTTGTGCTCGCGCGGCATCTTCGCCACGCGCTCCACGACCCACACCGTCAGGTCCTCCATCTGCAGCGCGATCGCCGCCGGTTCGCTCCGCTCGAATTTTTGTCCGCCGGGGGCTGCGCCCCCTGGCCCCCGCGGGCTACCGCTCTTGTCCTTCTCGTTGTCGCTCATCCGATCGAGGGTTCGAGGATCAAGGGCCGAGGGTGGTGAAGCGTGCCATATGCAATTGCCATGCTCAACCGGGGGTCCTGGCGCAACGAAAGCCGAGGAAGTCGAGGCGGTACGACGGCGCGTCGTCGCTGCGGCTCGACGCGCGGAGGCCGCCGGCGTGGCCGGCGAGCCACGACCCGCCCCGAACCACGCGCCGCTCGGAACTGGCACCATAGTTGCTAGATGTCCACTCCCAGACATTCCCCGCGAGATCGTGAATCCCGCCCGGTGCATCTCCTCTTGCGTAGCTGCCAACACGACACGTCGACTGCCGCTTTCCCTTTCCTAGACTATTGCCCTCCCCGTCCCAGCAAACCTGCGCGCCGGGGTCCTCATTGCCCCACGGATACGTCGTGCCCTTCGCCTGTCCGCGCGCCGCCCACTCCCACTCTTCCTCCGTGGGCAGCCGCTTGCCCTGCGCCCCGCAGTACGCCGTGGCCTGGTTCCAGTCGACGCAGTTGATGGGGTGAGCGCCGCGGTCCGCGACGCCCCAGTTGCACGCGGATCCCGTGTCGGGCTTCGAGCACTTGCCGCACGCCGCGTAAGCGTCGACCGTCACCTCGGTCACGTCGAGCGCGAACGGTGCAACCGTTACCGCGTTCTTGCTCCCGCCCATCGTGAAGCTGCCGCCCGGGAGCGAGACCATCGCGTCCGCCGCCGCGGCCGCGACCGGCCCACGAGCAGGCGGGGGAGCTGCAACCGCTGCCGAAGGCGCGGGCATGTTCGCGGTCGCGGAAGGGCTCGCCTCGAGCGCGCTGCTCGTCGTCGACGTCGGCGCCCCGCCCTTCATCGCCAGCACCACGATCCCGACGAGCGCGACCGCACCGACCACGCCAAGCGCGAGCGGCCCCCGGTTCGGCCGACGCGGCTCGATCGCCGTCGCATCGACGACGGCCTGCGTCGGCAGCTCACCCGCGGACGCCCGCGCCGTCGATACTTGCGCGCGCGGCTCGAACGCCTCCACGCCGAGCTCCGTACCGAGCACCCGGGCCGCCGGCCTCGGCTCCGAACGCTCCGCCCTCGCGCGGCCGCTTGCCGAGTCCTCAGCGCTCCGCGGATCGAACTCCCGCACCTCGAACGCCGTGCCCGCGATCGGGGCCGGTGGCCGCACCGCAGCTACAGGCGGCCTCGGGGCGCGCTCCTCGGGCCTCGCGGCCTCCGCCCGCGCGTCGCCGCGTACCGCGCGCAGCGCCGCGCCGAGCTCCCCCGCCGTCCGGTACCGCTCCCCCGGCATCAGCGCGAGCGCCTTCGCGCACACGGATTCGAGCGCGTCCGACACGTTCGCGCCGAGCGCGCGGGGCGTCGGACGCTTCGAGCCGAGCGCTTCCATCGCCATCTGGATCGGGTTCTTGCCGCGGTACGGTGTTCGCCCCGTCAGCGCGTAGCCCACGACGAGCCCGAGCGCGTGGACGTCCGTCGCCGGCCCGGTCGCGCCGATCTCCTCGGGGTTGAACTGCTCGGGCGCGCCGAAGGGCGGGCTATAGGCCGCGAACGTGCTCGTCGCCCCGACGACCGTGCGCGTCGCGTCGTCGCCCTCCTGCATCACTTTCGCGATGCCGAAGTCGAGCACGCGCAGCCAGTGCCTTCCATCGGCGCCCGTCGTGACGAAGAGGTTCTGCGGCTTGATGTCGCGGTGGGCGATCACCTGCCCGACGGCGCCCCCGTGCGCCTTTGCCAGAGCCTCGACGACCGGCGCGAACAGCTCGAGGAGCTGCGCCTCGCCGAGCGGCCCGCGCTGCTCGACGTGCTCCTCGAGCGTCTGCCCGTCGAGCCACTCGAGCGCGAGGTAGGGCACCCCGAGGCCGCCGAGCGTGACCACCCCGACGTCGAGGATCTTGACGACGGCCGGGTGCGCTTCCGAGAGCCCCGCGACGAGCTGGCCTTCCCGGATGAACTTCCGGACGAACGACGCCCGCACCTCGGCGACGAAATGCGCCGGCACCTTGAGCAGCTTGATCGCGACGGGCTTGTCGAAGACCGTGTGCGTCGCCCGGTACACGACGCCAAACCCGCCCTCGCCGACGCACGCGTCGATGCGATAGCGGTTCTCGAGCACCTGTCCGAGGAGGCCGAAGGGGTCGCTCACGGCGGCCACGCTACACCCGGAGGTGCTCAGCGCGGAAGCGTATCAGCCGAGCGGGAAACCCGGCGCCACCAGGGTGAACGCTGCGAGCATGTCCTCGATCACGAGCTGGGCCTGTCCTGGATCGGGCGCGACGCCGCTCTTGTCCGTCCAGTACCGCCCGTGAGCCAGCCAGTGTCTTCGCTGCACGAGCTGACGGAACCGCCCGATTCGATCGGTGCTTGCTGCCTCGTCCTTGCAGGCTTCGAGCACGTCGTCGAGCGGAACGCGGTCTGCGTGACGGTCGCGCAGCTCCTTGAAGCGGGGCCGTAAAGCGCACTTGGTCTTACGGAGAAGCCGCTCGTCGAAATCGGTCCGAATCGTGGCCTCGGCGCTCGCGACCAGCGCCAGGACCACCTGGTCATCGAGCTCCTGGCGCGCTCGCCGGAGCACGTCGTCGAGCTCGTCTGGGGTGAGGCCGAAGAAGGCGCTTTTCGCATCCGCCGTGATGGTCGGCGCGAGCCGGAGGACCTCCACGAGCCGGCGATGGTGCTCGAGGATTTCCGGCGGGCGCGGCCAGGCCGCCGTCCTCACTCGAGGAGCTCGGCGACGGTGGCGGAGAAAGAGTCGTTCGTGAGCTCGGTCTGGACCCCGCTCGGCGGCACGAGCTTCCACATCCCCGGGGCCATGCGCAGGAGGATGGCACGCCCGGCGCCGCACGTGACGTCCACGCGCCCGCGCGCGCCGACGATCCGCCGATCGGAGGCGATGACCACCCCGGCGACCCGCATGCCCCTCGGTTCGACCTTCACCGTGCGCGGATGGGCGGTGCGCGCGTGGATGCTGACGGCCGGCGCCGCGTAGGCGCCGAGGTCCTCTTCGGCCAGCTCGACCGTGCGACGCTCGACGCGCCACAACCCCTCCGCCTTGCCTTCGGAGAGCCAGCCGTCGATCGTATCCATGAGGGTCTCGAGGTCGCGGAGCCAGTCACCCTGCTGCCGCCGCAGCGCTTCGTCGATCGTCTCCGCGTCGACCGCGTCTCCCCGAAGCTTCTCGAGCAACGCCTGCTGTCCGGTCATGGCATTCGGATACCACGCGACGTCGCCCGAGGCTCGGACGCCTCGAGCGCTCGGCGCGATTCGACGGCAGGGTCGCGCACTCGCTCACGCGCCGGAGGATACGGCGAATTCGCTTGCGACACCTGGCCGATTCGTTGACAAGAAATCCGCGTTTGCCGAGGAACCCGCCCCGCGCACGCGCCCCAAACAGGCTCGCGAGAGCCCCAGAAAAGGAGTGACCGCATGGACAAGCCGAGGAGCGACACCCCCACTGACGCGTATCGCGAGCACGCCGCGTACACCGTCGCA
>CAIVJW010000416.1 GCA_903906315.1 uncultured delta proteobacterium
CGGGCTGCGCGCTCGCGGTGCCGGCGGCGAGCGAGAGGGCCGACGCGGCGGCCCAGGCGAGGTCGAGGAGGGGTCGCTTCATGGGTTTCCGAGGGCCCGCCGATCGCGGCGGGTACGTGGGAGTACGGCGCCGATCGGCAGACCTTCAGGAGAACCGATCGACCGAACGGGTCACCCCGTGACCCACTCGCGGAGCGCCTTGTCGATCTCGGCCTCGTCGAGCTGCCCGTTGTCCGCCAGCTCCTTGATCCGCGCGGTGATCGCGCGGAGCTCGCTCTCGCCGAACGTGAGCCCCATCTCCCGCGCCCGGTAGGCGACCGCGTGCTTGCCCGTCAGTCGACTGCCGACGATGAGCTTGCGAGTCACGCCGAACACCTCCGGCGGGATGATCTCGTAGCTCCCCGGATTGGCCAGCATCGCCTTGAGGTGCATGCCCGCCTTGTGCGAATACGCCGTCTCCCCCGTGAGCGGGTTGTTGAAGGGGATCTCGACGCCGGTGATGCGCGCGACGAGGCGCTCGAGCTCGCGGAGGTTGCCCAGGCGATAGCGCTCCGAGACGCCCTGGGGGTCGAGGCTGTACATCCGCGCGATGAAGCCGCCGAGCGAGGTGATGCCCACGCGCTCGCCGATCCCGAGCACCGAGACGTCGACGTGCGTGGCCCCGGCCGTGACCGCTTCCCACGCGTTGGCGATCGCGCAGCCCGTGTCGTTGTGGCCGTGAAAGCCGAGGTCGCACCTCACGTTGCGCCGGATCTGGTGGAAGAGCGCGTAGACCTGGCGCGGCGTCGCGATGCCGACCGTGTCGGCGGCCCCGACGCGGTGGACGCCGAGCCGCTCGGCGGCGCGGTAGACGGCGACGAGGTCCGCCTCCTCGCTGCGGAAGGCGTCCTCGGCCGAGAAGCGCGTCTCGAGCCCGGCCGCGAGCGCGAGCTCGATGGGCGGCCCCATCGCGTCGATGATCTGCTGGATGCTGCGGCCGTGGGAGGCCTCGCGCAGGATGCGGCTGGTCGCGAAGAGCAGGCCGATGCCGTGGACGCCGGCGTCGATGGCGGCCTTCACGTCGTCGACCACGCAGCGGGCGTGCGTGATCACCTTCGCCTCGAGCCCGAGGGTCGCGATCCGCTGCGCGTCGCGCTGCGACTGCGGGGACGCCGCGGGGCTCGTCAGCTCGAGGTGCTCGACGCCGAACGCATCGAGCGCGCGGGCGATCGCGATCTTGTCCTCGGTGCGGAAGCTCGCGCGCGCGAACTGCTCACCCTCCCGCAGCGTGGTGTCGATCAGGCGACAAGGGCTGCCCTTTTCCCCCGCCATCGCGGCCCCTACTCGGCGGATCCCGCGGCGCCGAGGGTGAGGACGAGCCCGCCCGACGAGGGATCCGGGCGGAAGCCGAGCCGGTAGAGGGCCTCGGGCTGGAACCACCCCGTCTCGATGGCCTGCACGCCCCGCGTGATCTGGCGCTGCCCGAGCTCGCGCAGGATGCCGGCCGCGACGCCGCGACCCCGGTACTTCCGCGCGACGGCGATCTTCTCCATGTGCGTCCGATCCGGCGACACGCTCCGGTAGAACACGCCGCCGATGACCTGATCGCGGGTGTCGACGGCGACGAGCTGGCGGTGCTCGGGGCCGAAGGCGACGTCCAGGCTCGCCTCGCGGAAGACCTGCAGGAGCCGCGCCGCCTCGCGCGGCGATCGCACCGCGCGCACGAAATAGCGCTCGCCCGTGCTGTCGGTCATGCCGAGCACGACCTCGGTGGTGTGGTGGTCGCCGCGCTCGAGCGAGATGAGCGAGGCGTCGTCGCCCGGCCGCAGGTGGCGGAAGGTCATCCGGGCGAGGAAGTAGTCCTCGCGCGCGTCGGAGCGGACGGCGCTGCGGAGCCCTGCGATCTGCGTGCGAAGATCGCTGGCCGACGGCAGGGCCCGGGTCCGCGACATGAGCCTGTCGAGCCCGTTCGCGAGCGGCTCGCGCGCGGCCGCGAAGACCGTCTGTCGGAAGAACCGGATGCGCGTGTCGCCCCACTGCCGCTCGGCCTCGTCGAGGCGGAACGTCGTCCACAGCTCGCCGAGCATCGCGCCCTGGGCCTCCGTGGAGGCGTCGGGGTACCTCGCCAGCCAGCGCCGGAACCGCGCGGCCGCGAAATAGACGGCCCGGGGCGTGTAGCCGCCGGCGTCGACGTGGGCCAGGAACGCGCGCACCTCCTCGGCGCGATCGCCGGGGGCGAGCGAGGCGAGCGCCGCGCGGCCCCGCTCGAGGCCGAGCGCGTCGACGATGGCGGAGGCGCGCACCTCGACGTCGACCAGGCCGGCGAGCTCCGGGTGGCGCTGCTCGACGGGCCGCACGAAGGCGGATTCGAAGCGGTCGAGGACCTCGTCGAGACGCACCGCCTCGCCGCGATCGGAGATCGACACGAGGCGCGCGCCGGTCTGGTAGTCGTGCGAGGGGACGATGAACGCCGCCGGCGAGGGGTCGCGGAGGGCGACGAGCTGGCCGGTCCGGTCCCAGAACCCGACGTGGGCCGCGAGCGTCGTCCACACGAGGAAGGGCCACTGGATGCGGTGGCGCCCGCTCGGGCCCTGCGACAGGCGATCGAGCTGCTGCTCGACGTTCTCGCCGGGGATGAACTCCTCGCTGTAGAGCCCCCAGTCGGGGTGATAGCTGCCGAACTGCTCGACGAGCGGCGGCGTCGCGCCCGACGAGAGGAGCCAGAGCACCTCGTCGCGCAGCTCGGCGGGCGGCATCGCCTCGGCGTGGTTGATGGCGAGGTCGAACGTCTCGCGTGACCGCGTGGTGATCGCGAGGTGGTAGACGGACTTGCCGAGGCGCGATCCGAGCCGGCTCATCGTCGCCCCGCCCGGCGCGATGTCGGCGAGCGAGACGAGCGCGCCCTTGCCGAGCAGGAACACCGACGCGCGCACGAGCGTGGAGTCGGTGATCGCGCGGAGCAGGAGCTCGGCCGACCGCGGGTCGATCGGCGCCTCGAACCGCATCACGTCGCGCCAGTCGTACTCCTTGCCCGTGGCCGGATCGACGGCGAGGCGGAGGTTCGGGCCGATCCAGTGCTGGAAGCCGCGGCCGAGCCGGTCGTACTCCTCGCTGGCGCGCGCGGCGACCAGGTGGCTCGGGTGGAAGGTGAGCCGCGCGAGCGGCACCCGCACGCGCGCGCACCACTCCGGGTGGGCGAGCGCGTGCGCGGTGACGAGGCGCATCGCGCCGGCGAGCAGGCGGGCGGCGGGCGAGTCCTGCTGCGCCTCGAACGCCTCGGGCGCCTGGAGGGCCGCGAGCAGCGCGTCGATCTGGGCCTCCGCGAGCCCCCGCTCGGCGAGCGCGGCGAGGTCCTCGTCGCGCAGCGCCGTCGGCCCGAGCTGGTCGAGGAAGTGGCGCACGGTCTCGACGGTGAGGGAGGGCTCCTCGCTCGGCAGCAGCGCGTGGAACGCCCGGCGGCGCACCTCCTCCTCCGGCGAGTCGGCGCCCCGTCGCAGGAGCCCGCGGGCGAGCGGCGCGATCTCGCGGCGCCCGGACGCGAGCACGCGCTCGAGGTGGGCGAGCGCGCCGCGCGCCTCGGACCGCTCCCCGCGCAGGAGCGCGCCGGCCGCGTGGAGGGTCTCGACGGACGGCTCGTCGCGGCCCACCAGCTGCCGCAGCAGGGGCAGGCGATCGGGGTCGGGCATCTCCCAGACGCGCGGGTCGATCCGCACCTCCGGCGCGCCCTTCGGTGCCCGGCCGGCGAGCGACCGGAACGCGTCCTCGCCGAGGAAGAGGCGGAGCCCGTCGTTGCCGAGCCACAGCGTCGGGAAGCTCAGGACCGCCCCGAGGTCGACGAGCCCGGTCTCCGACCGATAGGCGAGGTCGCCGACGCGCAGCGATCCGGGCGCGCGCGGATCGACGCGCACGTCGAGCCTGCGGCCGCCCGCCGAGAGCACGCCGCAATGCAGCGACAGGTCCTGAATGAGCACGCCGACCTCGCGCAGCACCCAGGTCGGCACGCGCAGCGAGAGGCCGTCGACGGCGAGCGTGACGTTGCCCTGCGCGTACATCGCCTCGATGAGCTCGCGGAAGCTCTTCTCGACCACATCGCGCTTGTAGGTGCCCTTGTGCGTGAGCTCGCCGTGCGCCTCGTCGAGCGCGCGGTCGAGGAAGCGGAAGGCGACCACGCGCTCGAACGGCGCGAGGAAGCGGTTGGCCGAGGCGACGTACGACGACACGAGCTTGCGCAGCTCCGCCGGCGTCCGGTCGCGCAGCTCCGGGTGGGCGTCGTAGTTCAGGTGGACGAGCAGCGTGTTGTACTCGCGGTGATCGCCCACGAGGAACGCCTGCGCGATGTCGTCGAACTCGCGGAACAGGTTCTCCACCCGCTGCGGCGCGATCGTGCGGCCCGCGCGGTTCTTGTAGATCTCCTTCTTGCGCCCGGTGATCCGGAAGTGCCCCTCGTCGTCCCGCGAGACGAGGTCGCCGGTGTGGAACCACCCCTCGGCGTCGTGCGCGTCGGGCTCGTCGTCGGCCTCGGGGTGGAAGTAGGAGGAGCTCACGTAGGCGCCGCGAATGAGCAGCTCGCCGTCGTCGGCGCGGCGGCACTCGATGCCCGGCAGGGGCTTGCCGATCGACCCGTCGACGTACTCGCCGACGGGCGTCATCGTGATGCCGCCCGTGGCCTCGGTCATGCCGTAGCCGGAGCAGAGCTCCACGCCCGCGCGATGGAACGCGCGGAACACCACCGGATCGAGGTAGCCGGCCGCGGAGAGGCCGCGCGCGAGGCGCCCGCCGGTCATGGCGCGCAGCCCCTCGGCGACGATGTCCGGGTCGTCGGAGTCGACCGCGCGCCCGGCGGACTCGTGCAGCTCCATCCACTTCTTCGGCACGCTGATGAAGACCGTCGGCCGGACGCTCTGGAAGTCCTCGACGAGGATCGCCTGCGCGGTCGACCGCGCGAACACGTACGACGCGCCCCACCAGAGCGACCCCGCCAGCTCGAGGTAGCGGCCGAACGTGTGGTAGAGCGGCAGGTACGCGAGGAAGACGTCGCCCTCGTTGAGGTGCGGCAGCGCGAAGCCGCGGCAGAGCCGCTTCGACACGATGTTCTGCTGGTCGAAGACGATGCCCTTCGGCCTGCCCGTCGTGCCCGAGGTGTACATCACGGTCGCGAGGTCGTGGCTGCTCGTCCGCGCCGCGCGCGCCGCGCGCACCTCGTCGTCGAACGTGTCGGCCCGATCGACCATCTGCTCGAGCGACAGGAAGCCGCGCCGATCGGCGACCTCGCGCGAGACGACCACGACCTCCGCGAGATCGGGGAGCGAGGACATCGCGGGCAGCACCTTGTCGAGCTGCTTCTCGTCGGACACGACGAGCACGTGCGCGCCAGAGTGGCGGAGCATGTAGCTCACGTGCTCCGGCGTCGCGTTCGCCGGCAGGGGAAAGTCGACGATCCCGTTCGTCAGGCACGCGAGGTCCGTGAGCGCCGTCTCCGGCGAGTTCTCCGCCAGGATCGCCACGCGGGGATCGGCGAGGCTCGGCACCAGGGCGTAGAGCCCGCGCGCGATCGCGCGGGTGCGCCGCGCGACGTCGGCGACCGTGAGCTCCGAGGGATCGGGGCCGAGCACGCGCATGGCGACGACCTTCGGGTCCGTCTCCTCGCGCGAGCGCAGCACGTCTCCCAGCGTGTAATCGGCGCGCTCGAGGGCGGCGACCAGGAGCGGCGTCCACGCGGCGACGTCCGCCTGCGCCATCGCCTCGGTGAAGGCGCGGCGGCGGACGGCGTCGAACAGCCCGGTGATCGCCCGCTTCGAGGCCGCGCGGGTGGTCGCCGCGCCGAGGCCCGCGATCAACGCCTCGACCGCGGGGGCGACGACGGCGAGCTGCGACGGACGCACGGCCCGCAGCGCGTCGCGAGCCTCCTCGGCGAACGCGGGGTCCCCCGTCCAGGTGGACGCGATCCGGGCCAGGCGGGCGTCGGTGGTCATCGGCAAGAGCGTACTCCAACCCGAGACCCCCGACCCCCGGCGCCTGCCCCCCACGATCGGCTGACCTTCGGTCGGACTCTCGCTTCGCCGTTCTGGGCGACACCCCCTAACCCCCCAGCCCTCTTGCCCCCGATCTCGGGGGAAAGGGCCGGGGGTAGGGGGTTCGCGGAGGCGCGGCCCTTCTCGATCACCGGCTCGAAAGCCGGTGCATCCAGGCAGCGCCGCCCGATCGACCAAGGGTCAACAGGGATCGGGGAACAGCGATCGCCGGGACACGGCTCGGCGAAACAGGAAGTCTGCCCACCCCCAATGGCACCGAGCCCCGTCTCCACAGGGGCGACGGGGCTCGTTGATCTCGTTCAGCGCACCCGCGGAGCGCGGGGTTTGGGGCCGATCGCGGCCCCATCGTGACTACCCGATCTTGCGACCGCCCTCGGCGGCCCACTTCTCGAGCATGTCCGTCGTGACCGACTTCGGGCGCTCGAGGGCGTAGCCGAGCGCGCGGTCCCAGGTGATGTTCGCGAGGACGCCGAGGGCGCGGCCGACGCCGAAGAGCACCGTGTAGAAGTCGTACTCGGTCAGGCCGTAGTACCACTGGATGACGCCCGACTGCGCGTCGACGTTCGGCCAGGGGTTCTTCGCCTTGCCCTGCTCGCGGAGGATGTCCGGAGCGACCTTGTAGATCATGTTCACGAGCTGGAACATCGGGTAGTCCGGCAGGTGCTTCTGGCAGAACTCCATCTGCGACGTGTACCGCGGGTCCGTCTTGCGCAGGACCGCGTGGCCGTAGCCGGGGATGACCTTGCCGCTGTTCAGCGTGTTCCAGAGGAACTTCTTGAGCTCCTCCTCGGTCGGCAGCTTGCCGCCGAGCTGCTTCATCACGTCCTGGATCCAGGACAGGACCTCCTGGTTCGCCAGGCCGTGCAGCGGGCCCGCGAGGCCGTTCATGCCGGCCGACAGCGAGTAGTACGCGTCCGACAGCGCCGAGGCGACGAGGTGGGTCGTGTGCGCCGACACGTTCCCCGACTCGTGGTCCGAGTGCAGGATGAAGTACATGCGCGCCACGTCGTCGTACGGCTTGGCGAGGCCCATCATGTGCGCGAAGTTGCCGCCGAGGTCGAGCGTCGGGTCCGCCGCGATCGGGGTGTCACCGCGGTACTTCATGCGGAAGATGTAGGCGGCGATGGCGGGCAGCTTCGCCATCAGGTTCATGGAATCCTCGAACATGGGATCCCAGTACTCCGTCTTCTTCATGCCCTCGTTGTAGCGCTTGACGAAGATCGACTCGCGCTGCATGGCGACGATGGCCGCCGAGAACATCGTCATCGGGTGCGTGTCGCGGGGCATCGCGCGGAGCACGTCGAACACGTACTGGGGCACGGCGGATCGGGACTGGAAGTCCTTCATCACGTCGCGGGCCTCCTCCTCCGTCGGGACGTCGCCCGTGAGCAGGAAGTAGAAGAAGCCCTCGACGTAGGGGTAGTCGCCGCCCGGCACCTTCGGCAGCGCCGCGAACGTCTCGGGGATCGTCTTGCCGCGGAAGCGGATGCCTTCCTGCGGGTCCAGGTACGAGATGTCCGTCACGAGACAGCGGACGTCGCGCGCCCCGCCGATGCACTGCTCGATCGTCACCTGATCGATGACGACGTTGCCGAGCTCCTTGTTGAGCTTGGCGATGCGAGGACGATGGGCCTGGATCTTCTCGAAGAGCTTGGCTTTGAGGTTCGACACGTTCGCGATCTCCTTACCCCTGCAGGGCTGACCGGCCTTGCTGCCGGCAGCCTGTTCGCGCCCGGTGGGCGGAGCGTCACGAACGCCCGCTGCCACCATGAGAGGCGCCCTTCCGATAGGGTTGCGGCTCGGGGAAGGGAAGCCTCGGGCGACCGAAGTGCGAAACAATCCGCGCACCTTCGAGGGCGAGGATTTTGCGCGTGCCGAACAGGATGCGCGGGGGCTTCCTTCCAAGCGGCGCCCTGGGCGGGCGTGCGGGTTCGGCCCGCGCGTGCTTTGCGCCCGGCGCCGTCCCGCGAGCTCGGTGGGCGCGGCAGGGTCGGAGCGCCGCGCCTCGACGCCGGGCCGGCGTCCCGCGAGCGACGACGTCGCCGGGGCCCGGCCCGCGGGCGCGCGGTGCCCCTCCGCGCCGATCCCCCGCCGCTCCACGGCCGATCGGAGCCTGGTGACGGGTCGACCGACCCCGGTCCACCCTGGACCGGGATCGATCGAGGGACCGACCGGCCCCGGTCGGGGCGCGCGCGGCGCCGGTCACGGTCGTGACCGATCGCGATCGCGCGGCGACCGGCGCCCGCGACGGCCGTGACCGCGCGCGATCCGCGGAGGCTCCCGGCCGGTCGGCGGGTCGACGGTCCGCGGTCCGGCGACGATCGCCCCCGATCGACCGATCACCCGTCGCCGCGCCGACGGGGCGATGCCCTCAGGGCGTCGGCGCCGGCTTGGGACCGCCGTCCGCGGGGGCCGGAGCGGCGTCCTCGACGGCCGCGCTCGCCGAGGCCGAGGCGAAGAAGGTGTCCGCCCAGGCCTTTGGGTACCCCTTCGCGGCGGCGATCTTGAGCAGCTCCGCGTAGGTCGTCAGGCGGAGCTGGTTGACCCCCTCCTTCCACTCGTCGACGTCGTTCGACGCCGACTGGCGCTGTCCCTTGGCCTGATTGCGCAGGTCGAGCGATGCGAGCGCGGCCTTCGCCGCCGCGCCGAGGAGCTTCGAGAACGTGTGGAGTGGGTGGTTCGCGCCGAGCTTGTCGAGCTCGGTCACGAGGACGTGCACGGTCTTGTCGCACTGGTCGCGGAGGCCCTTACGGACGAAACGGCTCGGCGCCGTCGAGAAGAACCGCGCGAGGAGCGTGCCGTTGCCGTCGTTCGCCTTCACGTTGGCCGCGAAGCGGAGCGTCAGGCTGTCGAGCTGCGCGTTGCGCACGGCGACGACCGCCTCGGCGCGCGTCACGTCGCGGCGGCCCGCGCGTTCCTTCTTGAAGACCTTCTCCCAGCCTCCGATCTCGTCCTCGAAGGCCGTGGTGAGATCGGCTGCGTCGGTATCGGCGGCGAGGGCGGCCTCGGTGTACTCGAGCTCGTCGAGGAACGTGAGGAGTGCGGCGGACTGCGGGATCTGGCGCATGGGACAGGGCTCCTTTCGGTGACGTGATCCCGCGGGCGGCCGCGGCGGCGCGTGCTTCGTGCGCGCCACCACCCGGCACCGCGGGACGCGGGACGTCGTACGCTACGCGAAGCGGTTGGCGCGTGCGACGGCTTCGACCGTTCGAGTAGCGAGGCGAACATGCGCGCTCCCGACGGAACGACCTTGGGCTATGCTCCGCGCCCAACCGTCGAGCGGCGACGGCGAGAGGGTGACTCGTGAAGACTTCCTACCATGCGAAGTACTGGGCCGAGATGCTCACGCTGGCGCGGCCGCAAGACGACGCGGCCGGGCTCTCTCGCTCGCTCGCCAACGCGCGCGTCGACCTCCAGCCGCACCAGATCGACGCCGCGCTCTTCGCGCTGCGATCGCCCTTCAGCAAGGGCGTGCTCCTCGCCGACGAGGTCGGCCTCGGCAAGACCATCGAGGCGGGGCTCGTGCTCTCGCAGAAGTGGGCCGAACGGCGCCGCCGCATCCTGCTCATCGTCCCCGCGACCCTCAGAAAGCAGTGGCAGGGCGAGCTCACGGAGAAGTTCTTCCTCCCCACGCAGCTCCTCGAGACGCGCACGGCGAACCTGCTGCGCAAGGAGGGCCGGGCGAACCCGTTCGACCTCGGCGACCGCGTCGTGATCGCGTCGTACCAGTTCGTCTACGCCAACCAGAAGGCGGTCCATGACGTCGCCTGGGACCTCGTCGTCGTCGACGAGGCGCACCGCCTTCGCAACGTCTACAAGAACACCGGCGCGAAGCTCATCCAGGGCATCGTCGACGCGATCCGGCCCGCGAAGAAGCTCTTGCTCACGGCGACGCCGCTCCAGAACTCGCTCCTCGAGCTGTACGGCCTCGTGAGCATCCTCGACGACGAGGTCTTCGGCAGCGCCGACGCCTTCACCGAGCGCTACGTCGCCCACGCCGACGAGGACACGTCCGCCCACCTCCGCGAGCGCCTCGCGTCCGTGTGCAAGCGGACGCTGCGCAAGCAGGTCGCGCACTTCATCCCGTTCACCAACCGGCGCACCTTCACGGCGGACTTCCTCCCCTCGGCGGCGGAGGTCGAGCTCTACGACCTCGTGACCGAGTACCTCCAGCGCGACAAGCTCGCGGCGCTGCCGACCACGCAGCGCAAGCTCATCACGATGGTCCTGCGCAAGCTGCTCGCGTCGTCGTCGGCGGCGATCGGCGCGACCCTCGGCAAGCTAGCGAAGCGGCTGCGGGACGCCCTGCCCGAGGAGGCCGCGGAGGAGGCCGTCGGCGAGGACTTCGAGGGGCTCGACGAGGTCGAGGACGAGTGGGGCGACGACGACGGCGGGAAGCCCCCCGCGCCGCCGACCCGCGCCGAAGTGGCGGGCGAGATCGCGGACCTCGAGCGGTTCGTCGCTCTGGCGGCATCGATCGGGCGCGACGCCAAGGCCGATGCCCTCCTCGGCGCGCTCGACAAGGCCTTCGCGGGCGCCATCCCGCTCGGCGCCCGCCGCAAGGCCGTCGTCTTCACCGAGAGCACGCGCACGCAGCAGCGCCTCTTCGAGCTGCTCACCCAGAACGGCTACGACGGCGAGGTCGTGCTGCTCAACGGCACGAACACCGACCCCGGCTCGAAGGCCACCTACGAGGCGTGGAAGAAGCGCAATGCGCCGTGCTGGAAGGACGTCACGAGCGGCTCGCGCACGGCCGACACCAAGGCCGCCATCGTCGAGGAGCTCCGCGACCGCGGCACCATCCTGCTCGCCACCGAGTCCGCGGCCGAGGGCGTGAACCTCCAGTTCTGCTCCATCGTCGTGAACTACGACCTGCCGTGGAACCCGCAGCGCATCGAGCAGCGCATCGGCCGCTGCCACCGCTACGGCCAGAAGTGCGACGTCCTCGTCGTGAACTTCTTGAACCGCACGAACGCCGCCGACCAGCGGGTGTTCGATCTGCTCAGCCAGAAGTTCAGCCTCTTCGAGGGCGTCTTCGGCGCGAGCGACGACGTGCTCGGCGCCGTCGAGAGCGGCGTGGACCTCGAGCGCCGCATCGCGGAGATCCTCCAGGACTGCCGCACGACCGAGGACATCCAGGCGGGCTTCGATGCGCTCCAG
>CAIVJW010000417.1 GCA_903906315.1 uncultured delta proteobacterium
CGAGCTCGCCCGCGCCGCCGAGGCGCGTCGCGACGCGCCGGCCCATGGCGAGGCCGACCTCCCGGCCGAAGCGGCCCGCGGCCTCCGGGCCGGCGGCGACCGACAGCGCGCCGAGCGCCGCGGCCGGCACGACCACGGCGGCCGCTTCGCCCTGCCGAAAGGCGAGCCCGCGGCCGAGATCGAAGGAGATCGCGCCGGCGGGGTCGAACCCTCCGCCGGGCGTGCCGACGCCGCGCGCGGCCGTCACGAAGCCGTGCCCTGCCGCGAGGGCCACTCCGACCGATCGAGCTCTGCCGTGATCGTCATGCCTCGCTCCTCCCCGAGCCGCGACGGGCCGGACCCGATGGTGCTAAGACGCTCTCGGCACCGGTCCCATGCTTTTAGGATCCCGCAGAACCGCCTGTCAAATGCGCGCCGCACGGCGCCTCGGCGCGGTCGCGTGCGCGGCGGGCCTTTCCGTGCTGCCGACCGCGGCGGCGCGCGCGGACGACGGCGGCGCGGCCCCTGCCCCCGTCGAAGCGCCCGCCGAGGCGCCGCTGCCGACGGGAGGCGAGGTCGCGCCCGCGCGCGAGCGGCCTCCGCCGGCGTCCGTGCCGGTGCGCGCGTGCTCGTTTTCGGCTCCGATCTGCGTCCACGCGCCGCGCGCGGTCCACCCGGCCGCGGTCCTCGCGACGATCGCCGACGCCGAGCGCGCCCTCGCCGCCTACGACGCCCTCCGGCTGCCGCGGCCGCTCTCCGACGACGGCCTCGGCGGATCGAGCGACTACGACCTCTACCTCGAGCCCGGGGCCGCGCCGCCGACGACCTTCGCCGACCTCGCCGCCCGCGGCGAGCCGTTCGACCGGCTGAGCGCGTTCTCGGTCCTCGCCCCGCCCACCGCCCGATCGGGGTGCGAGGCGGCGCGCGACGTCGCCCACGCGATCGGCGACGCCATGGCGCTCCGGCTCGACGCCGGCGTCGAGGCCGGCGCGCGATCGATGTGGTCGAGCTACGTCGCCTCGCTCGCCGCGCCGTGCTCCGTCGCCGAGCTCGCGGCCATCGACGCCTGGCAGCGCGCGCCCGATCGCGCGATCGCCGGCGGCTCGGGCGGTCGCCTCGACGGGTCGCTGCTCTTCCCGATGTTCCTCGACGAGCGCTTCGGCGAGGGCGCGCCCGGCGCGGTGATGGCGTCGCTGCTCGCCATTTCGAGGCAGAAGACCGCGCCCGGGTCCTTTCAATGGCAAAACGAGCCCGACGTCTTCGACGCCCTGCGCGCGACGCGCAAGGCCCAGGGCGGCACGCTCGACGCGCTGCTCCTCGATTTCGCCGTCGCGCGCGCGTTCGTCGGCAGCCGCAGCGACGGCGGGCACCTCGCGGACGTCGCGCGCTTCGGCGACGCCGGCCGCGTCCGCTTCGAGTGGTCGCTCCCCTTCTCGACGCTCCCGCGGCGCGTCGCGCCGAGCGCGCCCGTCGAGCCGACCGGATCCACCTACGTCTGGATCGATCTCGCCGGCGCGCCCAAGGGCGCGAGCCTCACCTTCGCCGCGGACTGGGAGCTTCCCGCGGTCTTCTCGTTCGCGCTGGTGAAGGTCGACGCGAAGGGCGCCGAGGTCGGCCGCAGCGTCGCCGTCGCGCCGCACGGCCAGACGCGCGTGGAGCGCACGCTCGTCGGCCTCGACGGCCTCGCGGGCGTGGTCGTCGTCGGATCGAACGGCGGCAGCATGGATCGCGGGCACCCCTACGATCCCGACGAGCCCGTCGCGCCCCACGGCTACCTCGTCACGGTCTACCCGTGACGCGGGCGCCGGCCGGTGCGAGGACGCCGGCGTGATCGACGCGGACGCCCTCGAGCACCACCTCGGCATCGACGAGAACGGGCTCGGCCCGGCGCTCGGCCCGATGGTGGTGACCGCGGTCATGGCGCGCGTGACCTGCGCGGGCGCGGCCGTCGCGGGCCGCGCGGCGCGGGGCAAGCTCGCGACGCGGCTCGGCGACTCCAAGGAGCTGGTCTCGCACGGCGACGTCGCGCTCGGTGAAGCGTGGGCGCGCGCGCTCGTGGCCCGCGGCGCCGGCCGCCCGGAGGCCGACCGCGCGCCGGCGAGCCCGGACGCGCTCGTGCACGCCCTTGCCCGCCAGGACCGCGCGACGCTCACCGCCCCCTGCCCGCCGCACGCCGCGCCCCAGTGCTGGTCGCGCCTCGACGGCGCGCTCGAGGCCTCGGACGACCTCGTGGCGACGATCGCCCGCGACCTCGACGCGCTCGCCGACAAGGGTGTCGACCTCGTCGCCGTGCGGTCGGAGATCCTCTGCGTGCGGCGCATGAACGACGCGGCCGAGGCCGGCACCAGCCGCTTCTCGCTCGACCTGCACGCGATGGAGCGGCTCACGCTCGACCTCCGCGCGCTCGCCGGCGGCGAGGTCTCCGCGACGTGCGGCAAGGTCGGCGGCTTCGGCAAGTACGGCCCCGCGTTCGGGCCCCTCGCGGGGCGCCTCTTCTCGGTGATCGAGGAGGCCCGACCGCGCAGCGCCTACCGCGTCCCCGGCGTCGGCGAGATCGCCTTCGTGATGGACGCCGACGCGACCAATCTGCTCGTCGCGATGGCCTCGATGGTCGGCAAGTGGGTGCGCGAGGCGCTGATGGGCGGCATCGTGCGCTACCACCGCGAGCGGTCGCCCGAGGCCCCGACGGCGAGCGGCTACCACGACCCGGTGACCCAGCGGTTCATCGCGGCGACGCGCCTCGCGCGGACCGCGCGCGAGCTGCCGGACGCGTGCTTCGAGCGGCGGAAGGCCGCGAAGCGGTAGCCGACGCCGCCAGGGACACGCGCGATCGCGGCGAGGTCTGCCCGGCGAGCTGGCACGGCTGCGACGAGGGCATGGCCGCGTCGCTCGAGGGCGTGATCGGCAAGTGACCCGCCGAGCGGGGGCCTACCCCGATCGGCCCGCGGCGCGCCCGCGCGTCACTCGTGGACGACCAGATACGACACCATGTCGATGTCGCCGGATCCGTCCGCCGGCGGCTTGCCGACGACGAGCCCGCGGTAGGCGATCGTCGCCGCCTGGCCCGGCGTCACCGCGCTCGTCACGTCGACGACCCACGGGTCGACCTGCTCGCCGGGGCACCAGCCTCCGCGGCCGAACCACCACGTGCCGCCCTGGTTCGGGACCATGCCGTGCTTCATCTCGGGCATGCACTTGTCGCTGGATCCGGCCACCTTGTGGTCCTTCAGGTGGACCGTGCCATTGACCGTGAACTCGTGCTGGTGATTGCAGAACTCGGAGCACTGGCCCGTGCCCGCCCCGTGGCCCGTGATGATCGCGAAGAGCTCGACCTTCTTCGCGCCGGCGGGGATGTCCACCGTGACCGGCGGGTGCGCGTCGTTGTACGCCGCGCCGAACCCGCCGCCCGACCAGAGGAACGTCGCGGCGCTCGGGCGGACGGCCTTCTTCCGGTTCGAGAAGCGCAGCGCGAGCTTGGTCGCGGTCGGCTGCGTGTTCCACGACGGCGCGAAGTCCCAGCGGAAGTGGCGCGTCCCGCCCGAGGCGAGCTGCACCAGCATCGCCGACGCGTCGACGACCCAGTGCGTCTCGCGGTGGTAGCTCGTGATGAAGCGGGCGACCTCGACGTTCTTCTGATTGGCATCGAAGACGCCGAGGCTCGCTATGTAGTCCCAGGCGCCGCAGTTGCCGAACTCGATCTCGTCCGGGTTCGGGCACGCGCTGGTGACCTCGACCTCGAGCGTGTCGAACTTCGCCAGCTCGGCGGCCGAAGGTAGCGCGACGTCCTTCTCGGCGAGCTCGGCGAGCGTCTCGCCCTCGAAGACGGGCACGATGGTCGCGCCGTCGGCGTCGAGCTTCGCCTGCTGGTCGGCCTGCGCATTCCAGTAGACGGCCTCGTTGGCGGCGTAGGCGAGGTTCGACTTCCACGGCCAGGCCTTCGCGTCGGCGAGCGCCTGGTCGTAGCGCTTCACGTCGGCGAGCATGCCCATGCCGCGCACGCGCTGGTCGCGGTCGATGACGAAGCCGATGCGCCCGGATCCGGAGATCACGTCGCCGACCCAGTTGCCGAGGGCGCCCGCGCGCGGTGCGGCGACGTGCACGCGAGCGCGCCAGTGGTCGGCGTCTCCCTTGGCGAGCTTCGCGAGGAGCGCGTCGACGCGGGCGACCATCGCGTCGGTGGACTTCTTGGCCGCGGCGTCGGTCTTCTGGCGGGAAATGAAGACGTAGTGGACGTTCTTCGGGGACGCCTTGAGCAGCTTGTCGAGGTCCGCTTCCCAGATCGAGGTCGCGTCCTGGTCCGACACGACGAGCGTGTCGGGCACGAAGACGTGGAGCTCGCAGCCGGTGAAGCCTTGCTGGAATGCGTACGTCGACCCGTCGGCGAGATCGATCGTGAAGTCGTCGGCCAGGTCGCCGCGGTGCGGGCCGTACGGCCCCGCCGCGAACGGCCGCGGCGCGAGGCCCATGGCGTCGCAGATCGTCGTGTCGATCGCCGCCGCGTCGGGCGCGGCGTCGGGGGCGCCCGCGTCCTCGGCCGTGACGCCGCCCGATCCGCCCGGGCCGCCGCCCGACCCGCCCGCGCCGCCCGACCCCGTCGCGGTGGTCGTCGTGCCCGTCGCGCCCGTGGTGGCGGCGGAGGCCTTCGAGGCGGCGTCGTCCGTGCTGGAGCAGGCGACGTAGGTGGCGGCGAGGAGCGTGCCGGTGGCGATCGCGAGGAGGCGGCGGGGGTCCATCGTACGGCGATGCTATCGCCCCGCGCGGCCGCCGGGCGACCATTCGCGCCCCGCTCCGCCAACCGTTCGGCGGGGCCTCCCGGGCCCCCGCGGCGTGGTGCCGAGGCCGCCCGGACGGCCGCCGCGAGACCCGAGCTCCCGGCCGAGGTCGACCGAGTCTCGCTTGGCGCTCTTGGGGCTCTTGGCGTCCTTGGCGCGGATCTCGCTCGCATCCGTCCGGTCGACGGCCCTGCGAGCGAATGGACGACGCCCGAACGGACGTGAACGCGTACTCCGGGGGACGCAGGCCCCGCGCCGCCAGCCGCCACGAAACCGCCACATCTTCTCCCGCTCCCCTCCTCCGCGCCGCGCCCAGACCGCCTCGCCCCGCGCCTAGCTTCCTCCCTCGAGGTCGCCCCCCCCCGCGCATCGCGGGCCGCGCGGCCTCGCTGGAGGTTTCGCATGCACGCCGAGGTCGCCCCCCTGGCCGACGGGCTGATCGGATTCGGCGCTCCCGCCGACCCGATCGCTCCCGCCGCGCCCACGCCGCACGCCGCCCTGCCCGCGCTCCCCAGCGCCACGGCCGCGCTCCTCGCCGAGGCTCCCGACTTCGTCGCGTCGCGCGAGGCCGTCCGGTTCGCCAAGGGCCTCGGCCTCGCGGCGACCTACGGCGTCGCGCTCGGCGCGCGCCACGGGGGCCGATCGTTCCTCCTCCACGCCGCGTTCGTCCCGTCGGCGATCGTCGCCGTCGCGGCCGTCGGCGTCCCCGCGCTCTACATCGCGCTCGGGCTGCTCGACGCGCCCATCGACCACGCGCGCATCGCCTCGGCGTCCGCGCGCGCCGCCGCCCGCACCGGGCTCGTCCTGGCCGGCCTCGCGCCCGCCGCCGCGCTGTTCGTCGTCACGAGCGCCGCGCCCGGCAGCGCCGCGCTGGCGGCGTCCGCGGGGCTCTTCGTCGCGGGCTTGATCGGCCTGCGCAGCCTGCGCGCCGAGGTCTCCGCCGCGCTCGAAGCCGCCCCCGCGAGAATGCGCCTCTTGGCCGCGCTGACCACGACCGGCTTCAGCCTCTTCGCCGTCGCGCTCGCCGCGCGCATCTGGACGAGCGCGCTGCCGCTGCTCGGAGGGGTCCGATGATCGGCGCCGACAGCGCGCCCATCACCCCGGACCCGTCGAGCGCAGCGGGCGTCCTCCGGCGCCTGCTGCGCGCCCCCGGCGACGTCGCGGTGGCCTGCCGCGAGGACCGCGACACGCACGCGATCGTGGCCGTGTCGCTCGTCGCGATCCTCGTCGGCGCCACCGTCTTCGGCGGCACCATCGGCAGCTTCCGCGGCGGCCGGCAGATCCCCTACGCGGCCATCAAGCTGCCGCTCGCCATGCTCGCCACGCTGGCGATCTCGGCACCCGCGTTCCACGCGCTCGCGGCGGGCCTCGGGCGCGCCTGGCCGATGCGCGCGGTCGTCGCGCTCGCGCTCGCGGCGGCGGGGCGCAGCGCGCTCGTGCTCCTCGCGATCTCGCCGGTGCTGTGGCTGATCTACGACCTCGGCCTCGGCTACCACGCGGCGAGCCTCGCGGCCTCCCTCGCGTACGGCGTGGCCGGCCTCGCGGCGCTCGGCGTCGTCTTGCGCGGCCTCGGCGAGGGCGCCGGGCAGAAGCTCACCGCGCTCGCGTTCGCGGGCGTGTTCTTCGCGGTCGGCGGGCAGGCGTCGTGGATCCTGCGCCCCTACCTCGTGCGCCCGCGCACCGAGCACATCCCGTTCGTGCGCGGCCTCGAGGGCGGCTTCCTCGACTCGCTCGGTCGGAGCACGCGATCGGCCGCGGGCGTCTACGACGACGACGGCCGCATCCCCGCCGATCGCCCCGTCGACGCGCCGAAGCTCCTCGACAGAGACTCCCAATGAGCCTCGCCGATCTCGCCGTCGTCTACCTGATCGTCGGCGCGTGCTGCGGAGTCGCGGTCTACCGCGTCGCACCCGGTCCCGGCCCGCGCGCGATCGCGTCGGCCGCGCTCGCGGTGCCGCTCTGGCCGCTCTGGGCCCCGATCGCGCTCACCGCCGGCCGCGTCGCCGATCGCGCCCGGTCGCCCTTGCCCGGCGGCGAGGCGGCGCGGGTCGAGGCCGCGCTCGGCGAGTGCGTGGAGGCCTGCGCCCACGGCCCGCTCGCGGCGCTGCTGCCCCGCGACGCCGCCGCGAGCATCGCCCAGGGCATCCGGCGCGCGGCCACGCGGCAGGCCGACCTCGACGAGGTGCTCGCGCGCGCCGACTTCGACCGCGCGGCCGCCGACCGGCGCGTCGCCGAGCTCGAGCGCGCGGCCGCCTCGCCGCGCGCGATCGCGACGGCGCGCCTGCACCAGGGCAACGTGAGGCGCCTCCACGAGCTGCGCGCCCGAGACGCGCGCGCCCTCGCCGAGCTCGCGGACCTCGTCGGGGCGCTGCGCACGCAGCTCACCCTCGCCCGCTTCGGCGCGCTCGGCGTCGACCTCGACGCCGGCGGCCGCGCGCAACCGGGCGCGACGCCGGGCGCCGAGGGCATCGGTGGTATCGTCGCGGAGATGTGGGCGCGCGTCGAAGGGCTCGACGCGGCCATGGAGACCGACCCGGGCGCCCCCGGGGCCGAGGCGAGCGACGCGTGACGAAGCACATCCTGGTGGTCGACGACGAGGCCCGCATCCGCGAGGTGCTCGAGTACGCGCTCGCGAAGGAGGGCTTCCGCGTGACGTGCGTCGAGACGGGCGCCGCCGCGATCGACGCCGCCGCGAAGGCCGACGTCGACCTCGTCGTGCTCGACGTGATGCTGCCGGAGATCGACGGCCTCGAGGTCTGCCGCAAGATCCGCCAGACGAGCCGCGTGCCGATCCTGTTCTTGTCCGCGAAGAGCGAGGAGATCGACCGCATCCTCGGCCTCGAGCTCGGCGGCGACGACTACCTCACCAAGCCCTTCTCGCCGCGCGAGCTCGTCGCGCGAGTCCGCGCCACCCTCCGCCGCGTCGAGATGGACGCGGGCCCCGCCGCCGCGCCCGCCCCGGCGCCGAAGCCGAACGAGCTACGGTATCGCGACGTCTGCGTCGACGTGGAGCGCCACGAGGTCCGCTGCGCGGGCAAGCTCGTCGCGCTCACGCCGACCGAGTTCGGCGTGCTCGGCGCGCTGCTCGAGCGCCCCGGCGTCGTGCTCTCGCGCGCGCAGCTCATGCAGCGCGCCTATCGCTACGACAACCTGATCACCGAGCGCACCATCGACACGCACGTGCGCCGCATCCGCGCGAAGTTCCGCGAGGTCGGGTCGGACCCGATCGCGACCGTGCACGGCATCGGCTACAAGGCCGCCGAGCCCTGATTCGGACGGCGCCTCGCGGGCCCGGTCCGAGCTTCGGACTTCTCAGCGGCCGGTCGGAGCGCCCGCGCGGGAGGTGAGGAGGCGAGGCCCGACGCCCTGCCGCGCGCGCCCTCGGGTCAGCGCCTCTGCGGGGCTCCACGCCCCGCGCCGCCGAGCTCCGACCGAGGCGGAGCGGGCGGCGCGAGACCGAGGGAACCCCTCAGTTCCACATGAAGGACAGCGAGTACGGCCAGGGCCCGTAATCGACGGCCGGATCGTGTCCCTTGACCCGCACCAGCATGCCCTTCAGGCCGTTCATGCCGACAGGACACGTGCCCGTCTGCTGCACCGGGTGGAACGTCAGGCCGCCATTCGTCGTCTTCGCCACGTGCGCCTCGCAGGTGTACGTCCACGCGTTGCCGGAGCCGGTGTAGACGTAGACGTCCAGGTCGAGCGCGAGCTTGCCCGGGAGCTGCGACGCGACGGTGATGGGCGACCACCAGTTCGAGAACCAGTAGAGGTCCGCGTCGCCCTTGTGCCCGATGAGCCCCGTCACGCGGTGCAGGTTGCCCTGACCGCCGACGAACTTGTCACGCAGGCCGTAGGGCACGAAGGCGCGGAAGTCCGCGCGAGGGTTCGTCGAGAGCGTCGGATCCGGCCACGCGGCGGGCTCGTTCGGCTCGTAGGGGTCGTACTGCATCGTCGGGTAGACGCCGGGCGCGCCCATCGTGGACTGCCCACCCGGGTTGAGGACGCGGCTCGGGTCGTACGTGCCGGGCTTCATCGTCCAGCAGTTGAGCGCGTTGTTGCTGCCGAGCCAGAGCAGGTCGACCGCGCCGTCGCGGTTCAGATCACCGACCACGGGCGCGCCGGCGCCGATCGGGATCGGATAGCCATCCATCACGACGCCGCCCCGGGTCACGCCCATGCCGCCCGCGACGGGGCCGATGGTCTCGTAGGCGCCGTCGCTGTCGAGATCGACGACCGCGCCGGAGACGGGGTTCAGCGAGCCGTCCGTCAGCGCGCCCTTGCCGTCGACGGGCGCCAGGTTGACTCCCTTCAGCACGCCGGAGAGAGGGTGTTCGGTGCCGTCGGTCTTCCACACGTAGACCTTGTCGGAGAAGCTCTGCGCGACCTCGAGCGTGCCGTCGTGGTCGAGATCGGCGACGACCGGAAAGCGCCCCTCGCCCGCGTACGACGTCGGATAGCCGCCGACCTTGAACTGCGGCAGATTGGCATTCTGCCAGGTCGGGTCGTTGTAGAGCGAGCCGTTCGGGTGCGCGACGTAGAAGCGCCCCTTGCACGTCGCGGGCTGGCCCGAGCAGCCCCAGTTCGCGGAGCCGGCCATGATCTCCGAGATCCCGTCGCCGTCGAGGTCCGCGACCGCGGGCGGCGCGAGGCCGAAGCCGCTCTCGCCTGGGATCACGCTGACCGTGGTGAGCGCGATCGCGGCGGGACCGGCGCCCATCCGGATGAGGTCGAGCCCCGGTCCGCCGATGGGCGCGAGGTCGGCGAAGCCGTCGTTGTCGAAGTCGAAGATCGACGCGCCGTAGTAGCTGATCGCGTTCGGCGAGGTCACGGACGCGAGGGTCGTCCCATCGGTGCCGCGGAGGAGAGTGACCTTGCCGCCGCCGGGGACGGCGACGTCGAGCCAGCCGTCATGGTCGAAGTCGCCGAGCGCCGGGTAGCTGTACGACTGCCCGGCCGCGGCCCACTTCGGGGTCCCGTCGTGCTCGAGGACGGTCGTCTTGCCGCCCTGCTGCACGACGACCTCCCACTCGGCGTCCCCGTCGAGCTGGGCGATCACCGGGACGCCGATGCCGGATCCGAGGTTGACGGGCCAGGACCCGGCGCACTTCGTCGGACACTGGTAGTCCGCGACGGCGAGCAAGCAGTTGTTCAGCACCCCGTCGCAGAGCTCCGGCGCGCCGGGGTACGCTGTGGACTTCGAGTCGTCGCAGTCGTCGTGCGACAGCGAGTAGCCGAGCGGCGGCTCCGAGCCGTTGGCGAGGCAGTGCGGCTTGGCCACGGCGTTCTTGCCGCCGAAGCCGTCGCCGTCGAGGTCGGTGTAGACGTTGAACAGCGGCAGGCCGTCGTCGACCAGGCCGTTGCAGTTGTCGTCGACGCCGTTGCAGGTCTCGGCGGCGTTCGGGGAGATGCTCTTGTTGAAATCGTTGCAGTCGCCCGCGTCCACCGCGTACCCGGCCGGCGCGGAGCACGCCTGGATCGACGTCACCCCGCCGAAGCCGTCGCCGTCGACGTCCTTGTAGAACGTCGCGAGCACGTTCTCGTCGAGGACACCGTTGCAGTTGTCGTCGATGCCGTTGCAGAGCTCCTTCGCGCCCGGGTGGACGGCGGCCTGGGCGTCGTCGCAGTCCCCGCCCTGCAGCGTGTAGCCGTCGGGCGTGTTGCAGTCGACGAGCGATTTCTGGCTTCCGTAGCCGTCCTTGTCGGCGTCCTCGTAGAACGTGAGCTTCTGCAGGTTCTCGTCCGTGAAGCCGTTGCAGTTGTCGTCTGCGCCGTTGCAGAGCTCGATGGCGCCGGGGTGAATGCCGCTGTTGTTGTCGTTGCAGTCGCCGCTCTTGTCGGCGTAGCCCGCGGGCTGCTTGCAGGCCGAAAGGCTCGCCTGGCTGCCGTAGCCGTCGCCGTCGTCGTCGGTGTAATAGGCCTTCATCGGCAGGCCGTTGTCGTCGAGCCCGTCGCAGTTGTCGTCGAGGCCGTTGCAGGTCTCGGGGACCTCGCCCGGCGCGTGATCGGGCACGCAGCTGACCACGCCTTGCTTGCAGTGCAGGACGCCCGTCGCGCAGATGCCGTTCAGCCCCGTGGCGCAGGGCGCGCCGCCCCCGGGGTCGCCGTCGTCGACGCTACCATTGCAGTCGTCGTCGACCCCATTGCACGTCTCGGCCACGGACCCCGGCTGGACGACCGGCTTGCAGGCCAGCGCCCCGGACTCGCAGTGCTGGACACCCTTGGCGCACGCACCGGGGTCGCCCGTGTCGCACGCGCCGGCGCCCTCGGGATCGCCCTCGTCCACCTCGCCGTTGCAGTTGTCGTCGAGGCCGTTGCACTTCTCCAGCGCGGCCGCGTCGCAGGGCAGCCCGCCTCCGCCGCCCGTGCCTCCGCCGCCTCCCGCCCCGCCGCCGCCGCCCTGGCCGGTCGTCGTGCCTCCGCCG
>CAIVJW010000418.1 GCA_903906315.1 uncultured delta proteobacterium
GGCAATCTCCTCGTCGCGTGCGTCGGCCACCTCGACGTTTCATCACACGGCGCGCCTTCTGTCCCCCCCCATTCGCATAGGATCACAGGTGGTCACATAGGATCATTCGCGCCGTCGCGAGCCTACACAACCCGTGAACGCCTACCCGTTGTTCAGGCCGGCGGTGGTCGTGGCCGGTCCGCCGGACCTCGTGAGGAGCCTGCCGCCGCGAACCGATCTACGGGCGCGTCGGCCCGCGAGCCCGCAAGGCCATCGACCGGGTGCAGGAGGCGGCCGAGCCGGCCACTGGCATCGAGCTTGGGGGGCCCGATGGCGCGACCTGCACCCCCGACCTCGCCCACGCGGCGAGCGTCAGCCGACAGACCGTCGCGACGCGCTCGGACGGCGTGCCCGGCACGGCCGCGGCGCTCCCCGCGTCGGCCGGCGCGACGCGCACGATGGGCAGCGTCGCGGAGGCGGAGGCGGCGCTACTTCGCCTCCGGGCACGTGACGACCCAGCGACCGCCCGCCTTCTTCAGCGCGAGCGAGCCCGACTGGGTGACTCCCTTCATCGACAGGCCCGAGACCTTGATCTGGACTGGCTTGCCCAGGATATCGGTCTCCGTCTGCCCCTCTTTGGCCTCGATCGATCCCTTCACGACGAAGCCGACCTTGGCCCGGTCGCCCTCCTCGGAGTCCAGCTTGGTCGTCGCCTCGGTGAGCGTCATTCGCGCGCCGAGCATCTTGACCGCGTCGACGTCGCCCACCTTCGTCGCCGCGCAAGCGGGGTCGACCAGGTCCTTGATCTTGGCGAGGTCGCCCTTGGCGCCGACCTCGAGGTACTGCCTGGCGACCGCGTCCGGCGCGTCCGCCTTGGCCTGCTTCGCCGCCGCCGCAGTCTCGGCCTTCTCGGCGCCCTTGGAGCCCGCCTCCGGACTGCCGACGTCCTTCTTGTCACAGGCCACGAACAGCGAAGCGGCCGCGACCACGGCGAGGAGCTTTCTCATGACCCGTTCTCCCGGCGCGCCCTACTTGCCGCGCCCCACCGTCATCTCGACCATCATGATCGGCGGCGCGTGCAGCGCGAGGATCTCCGGCTCCGGCGGCGCGGTCGTCTTCGCCATCCGCAGCGCCTCGTCCATCGTGCGCGCCGTCTCCCAGCCGAGGAGCTTCGGGATGTACTCGTTGTCGGCGCCGACCACGATCATGCGCCCGAGGTGCTGCCTGCCCGCCTCGCCCCAGTACCACATGAAGAACGCATGGGCCGGGTGGTAGGCGTGCCCGTAGCGGTACATCTCGATGTACGCCGGGTTCGACGCGAACTTCTTCTCGAAGCGCTGGTGCAGCTCCATCGCGTCGCGCGTCTCGGGCAGCAGCCGGTGGACGAACTCGATGTACGGGGCGTGGTGCTCGCTGTCGAAGTGATCGGTGCAAGGGTGCAGGATGATCATCGTCCCGCCCTTCTTGACCATCGGCGCCCCCTTGTAGAGGTTGAAGAGGTAGCCGTTGGCCATCACCTGCACGAGCAGGGGATTGAGGAACGAGTTGACGTTGTACGGGCTGATGTACGGGATGCCCGTGACGAGGATGTCGGCCTGCCCCTGCACCGGCACGAGGTACTGCTGATAGCAGCGCTCGAGCGTCTTCTTGTGCACGGCCTCGGTCTCGCCGGCGAACACGCCCGTCACGCCGAAGGGCGACGGCACGCGCTGGAACACGGCCTGTCGCGCGGCCTGCGGCACCTTGTCGAGCGTGAGCTTGAGCGCGCGGAGCGCGAGGCGCTCGGAGCCCGAGAGGTCGTCCTCGTTCTTGGCGAGGAACTCGAGCGGCCGGTCGAACATGCGGTTGTTCACCGTCGTCTCGATGGTGAACACGTTGAGCTTCTCGTTCGTCAGCTTGCCCATGCGCTCGACGCTCGTGGCGAGCGCGGACGACGACGGGTCCATGTACGAGTGGCAATCACGCATCGTGCGCGGGTTGTGGTGCGCCGTCACCGAGCGATACCCGCAGAGCCCGACCGAGACGGACTTGTGCCCTCCGTCCATGGGGACGAGGTTCAGGTTCACGTAGATGACGAGATCGCTCTCGACGGCGCGACGGTTGAGCTCGACCTCCTCGCCGGCCTCCGTCGTGCCGAGGTACTTCATCCCGTCGGGGTCCTCGCCGTCGTGGTTGTAGAGCTTCTTCGGCCAGTAGGCGTCGAAGATCTTGTCGCCGACCATGTGCCGCACCTCGAACGGCTTCATGCGCCGGTGCAGGCTGGTCGCGATGATGATCTCGACGTCGTCGACCGAGTAGTCGGCGAGCAGATCGAGCACGACCGTGAGCACGCGCTCGCGCACGTCGGGGCGCCGCATCGGCGGCAGCGGCAGCGAGATGTCGTCGACCGCGATGGTGACCTTCATCCCCGGGCGGAGCTTGGCGTAGAGCGGCTCGCTGTTCTCGGGGTGGTTCACCGCGTAGCGGATGGCCGCGTCGACGTCCTTCAGCGCCGCGAGCGGCGGCTTCGGGTAGATGACGCGCGTGCCGGTCGGCAGGTCGACGTCGACGAGGCGATCGCCGGAGAAGAGCGTGCGCGGGGCGCTACGGCTGTCGAGGGTGACGACGCAGGGGTGGCTCATGGGGCTTGGGGCTACGCGGCTAGATGGACGACGGGCCAGTGGTAGGCGTGGGCGAGCATCGCGAGCTTGCGGTCCGGGTTGATGCACGCGGGGTGGCCGACGACGCTGAGCATCGGCACGTCCGAGTAGCTGTCGGAGTAGGCGAAGCAGTCGTCGAGGTCGTGGCCGGCGGCGCGCGCGTGCTCGCGCACGAGGCGCGCCTTCTCCGGCCCGGCGACGACGGGGCGCAGCAGCTTGCCCGTGCAGAAGCGGTCCTTCAGCTCGAGCTTGTTCGCGATGACGCTCTGCGCGCCGAGGTGGTCGGCGAGGAGCTTCATCAGGAAGTCGAGCGCGCCGGAGACGAGGACGACCTCGTGGCCCTTGTCGAGGCTCGTGCGGATGAGCTCCTTGGCGCCGGGGTAGATGTTCGGCTTGAAGACGCGCTCGAACGTCTCCTCGGCGAGCGCGACGAGGCGGTCCTCGGAGCAGCCCTCGAACGAGGTGAACAGCAGCTCGTTGAACATGCGCCGGTCGCGGGACTCCGCGAGCGCCATCCACGGCGCCTTGAGGAGCGCGCGCCCCAGCTTCGCCGCGCTGTGGAGCGGGGTCGGCTGGTGCAGCATGTAGTAGAGGGTCGGGTGCACCAGGTTCGTCGTGACCAAGGTGCCGTCGACGTCGAAGTAGCTCGCCGCCATGGGGGACGGGGAATCCCCTTTCAAGAGGCTCGAGTCAAGCGTCGCGCGCTGCGAAGGGGGCTACGCGGAAGGCGGAGCCCGCCCCGCGGCGCGGCTCCGCGGGCCGCGGGGGGTCGCGATCGCGCCTCAGCGGACCCACATCGAGAAGTTGCGTCCGGCGACGTACGAGTGCCCGTCGCAGCCCGCGCCGCAGTAGATCCACCAGATGTGGCCGTTCGCGGTGTCGTTGGTCACGAAGTGCTGCCCGCTCGCCTGGTAGTCCGAGATGCCGCGGAGCAAGACGCCGGAGTCGATGCCCGTCCACTTGTCGGTCGTGCACGCGGGGTCGGAGTAGCTGACGTTGCAGCCCTTCGCCGCGGCGGCGCCGAGGTGGTCGTACGCGCACGAGCCCGCGACGAAGCGCTTGGCCGAGACGGCGCCGTCGCCGAGGAGGCGGTAGACGCCCGCGCCGCGCAGCCCGTTGATGACGGCGTCGGCGAGCTTGAACGTGCCGCCGACGCTGAGCGACGCGCCGGGGGCGTACGCGTCGGTGGTGTTCCACTGGGCGTTCGTCACCGTCTGCGAGAGGCCGCGCATCACGAGCGTCCAGCCGCCGCCGTCGGTCGTCATGTCGCAGTAGACGTCCATCGCGGCGAGCGGCCCGGGGCCGTCGGGGTCGACGTGGTAGACGCCGTCGGTCGCGGCCGGCAGCGCGGCCTTGATGGCGCCGCAGCCCGTCGCGAAGGTGCACGCCCCGCCCTTGCACGCGCCGCCCACGGCGCAGACGGCCCCGCAGGCGCCGCAGTGCAGCGGGTCGGCCGATCCGTCGATCTCGCAGCCGTCGGCGACCTTGCCGTTGCAGTCGAGCCAGCCCGGATCGCACGCGCCGAGGGCGCAGCCGCCGCCGTCGAGGCACGCGGGCTTGCCGTGCGGCGACGAGCAGACGACGTCGCAGGCGTTGCAGTGGCTCACGTCGAAGCGCGTGTCGACGCAGGCCCCGCCGCAGACGACGAGCGGCAGCGCACAGGAGGCGACGCACGCGCCGCCGTCGCAGATCTGCCCCGGGCCGCAGGCCTTGCCGCACGCGCCGCAGTGACCGGGATCGGTCTTCAGGTTCGTGCACACGCCGCCGCACGGATCGAGGCCCTGCTGGCAGGACAGCACGCACGCGCCGCCGTCACAGATCTGCCCCGCGGCGCAGGCCTTGCCGCACGCGCCGCAGTTCGCGAGGTCCTTCTGCGCGTCGACGCACACGCCGCCGCAGTCGGTGAGCCCCGCCTGGCACGAGAGCGCGCACGCGCCCGCCGAGCAGACCTCGCCCGCGGCGCAGGGCGCCTCGCACGCGCCGCAGTTCGCTAGATCCTTCTGCACGTCGACGCACACGCCGCCGCAGTTCGTGAGGCCCGCCTGACACGAGAGGGCGCACGCGCTCTCGGAGCACACCGTGCCGGGGCCGCACGCGACGCCGCACGCGCCGCAGTTCGCGGGGTCCTTCGTGAGGTCGACGCACGCGCCGTCGCACGAGGTCGTCGCACCGGGACACGCCGCGCCGCCCGCGCCGCCCGCGCCGCCGAGGCCCGCGCCGCCGGTGCCCGCGCCGCCCTGGCC
>CAIVJW010000419.1 GCA_903906315.1 uncultured delta proteobacterium
CAGCAGGGCTCGGATCGATCCGAGCCCGGCCGAGGCCCGGGCTTCTTGGCCGCTTTGCACCGGCTTTCAAGCCGATGATCGAAAGGGGCGGCGACCGCACCTTTTCGGCGAGGGTCTAGCTCGCGCGCAGCACCTCGTCGATGCGCGTCGCCCACGCGAGCAGCCTCTCGTCGTCGCCGAAGCGCCCGATGCACTGGAACCCGATCGGCAAGCCCGCCGCCGAGGTGCTGGCCGGCAGGCTCACGGCGGGCAGGCCCGCGTAGGCCCACGGCACCGTGGTGGCGCCGAACCCGGAGATGGCGAGCCCTTCGGGCGCGGCGCCGACGGCCGAGGGGCTCGCGAAGAGGTCCACGCCGGCGGCGTCCATCGCTCGCTCGAGCGCGGTGCGGAGCGCGATGCGGCCCGCGCGGTGCGCGCGCGCCACGCTCTCCGGGACGGCGAGCCCCCGCCGGACGGCGTCCGCGGCGCGCGCCCCGAAGAGCTCCGGGTGCCGCGCGAACGGCCCGGCGTGGCGCTCGGCGAGCTCGGCGTGAACGAGCTCGCTCGCGACCGCGTAGAGCGCGTCGAGGTCGTCGCCCCAGGGCATCTCGACGCGCCGGATCGCGTACCAGCTCGACTCGAGGTGCCGCACCGCCGACTCGAACGCCTGCGCCGCCTCCGGGAAGAGATCCGCCAGGTAGCTGCCCTCCGGCACGCCGAGCACCGGGCGGCGCGCCGGGACGACGTGCTTCCACCGCGGGACGAGGACGCTCGCGGCGAGCGTCGCGTCCGCGACCTCGGCCGTGAAGATCCCGGCCGTCTCGAGCGACGGGCACGACGTAACCACGCCGTCGAGAGGGACGCGGCCGAAGCTCGGCGCGTAGCCCACGACCCCGCAGAAGCTGGCTGGCCCGATCGTGCCGCGCAGGATTTGCGTGCCGATCGCCAGCGGGCAAAGCCCCGAGGCGACCGCCGCTGCGGAGCCGCCGCTCGATCCGCCCGGCGTTCGACCGAGATCGTGAGGGTTGCGGGTCGTCGGCGGGGCCCCGAGCCCGAGCTCGTCCATCGCCGTCTTGCCGAGCACCAGGGCGCCCGCGCGGCGCAGCGCGAGGACGAGGCTCGCCTCGGGGCCGTCGAACGCCTCGGCGGGCAGCCGGGATCCCAACCGCGTCGGCAGCCCCTCGACGCGGATCGCGTCCTTCAGGCCGACCACGACGCCGAAGAGCGGCGGGAGGTGCCGCTCGCCGGCGTACTGCTCGAGGAGCTGCTCGGCGTCCGCGCGCAGCCGCGCGACGCGCCCCGGCTCGTCGACCAGCGCGTGCACGTCGTGATCGACCGTCGCGAGCCCCGCGCGCACGGCCTCGACGTGCCCCTCGACGTCGAGGTCACCCGCGCGGATCGCCCCGGTGACCGCGGCGAGGGAGACGGGGGCGGCGCGGCTCATCGTGGAGGCCCCAGCGTAGCGCTAGGCCGGCGGCTCGGGGTCGTCCGCCTCGTGCAGCGGATCGAGGTCGTACGCTTGACCGAGCAGCGATCGGTAGTGGTCCGCGTCGCGCGAGAGCTTCACGACGCGATCCCCAGCGCTCTTCGCGCCGAGCTCGGCGGCCGTCACCACCAGCGAGAGGAACACCACGTCGCCGCCGCCGATCGACAGGCGAAGATCGCCGGTCGACTGGTCGTCGAGCGTGAGCAGCAGCCGATAGAGCGCCTCGTGCGCCACGTCGGCGGGCACCCGCGCGATCGGGGTGCGCAGCACGACGGTCCGCCCCGCCCGATCGATGCGCAGCACGATCTGCGACTCGCCGCTCGAGGCTCCGCTGCGCAGCGGGAAACGCCAGGTGCGCGCGCTCGTGCGCACGCGGTTCGCGCCGACTCCGTGGCGCTCGAGCAGCTCGCGGACCAGCCGCTCCGCGAGGACCCCCGGGCCCTCGAGCTCGAATGCGTGCGGCAGGCCCGCGCCGCAGCCGAGGCATCGATCGTCCTCGACGTCGAAGCTGTCTCCGCACGACGGGCAACCGTACACGGGCTCGCGCTCCGCGAGTTGCCTCGGCGGGAGATCGACCGAGCGCAGCAGCTCGTCGAAGACCCCGATCGGCGCGACGAGGTGCTGCGGTCCTGGCTCGCGCTCCGCGCCTCGCGGGCCGGGGCTCACGAGCCCGATGACGCGCGCGCTGCGGTCGACGACCGCCGCGCCCCCGACCCCGAGCGGCGCGCTCGTCCGCAGCCAGTCCGCCCCGCCGATGCGCACGTCGCCGCTGGCCAGGCCCGAGGCGACCGTGAGCTCGCCGGCTCGCGGCCGCGCGATCGCGACGACGGGCGCGCCGAGCGTGCGCGAGGTCGGCGGCGCGGGGCGGAGCGCAGGCACCCCGAGCGGCTGGTCGGGCAGGAGCAGCGCGACGTTCGCCGTGACGTCGACGGCCACGATCCGCGCCGGCGCCGAGCGGCCGTCCTCGAGCACGATGTCGGCTTCCAGCTCGAAGCCCACCGCGTCGTGCGTGGTCACGACGACCCCGTTGCTGAGCGCGACGAAGCCGCTGCCCCCTCGCCCCGGCGAGACGACGGTGACGATCGATCGCCGCGCGCCGCGGACGATCTCGTCGACGCCGCCGTCGTCGCCGACGCCGCCCGAGGGTTCGATCATGATCATGCGCCGATGATCCTGAGGAGGGTGGTCATGAGCAGGTCCACTGCGCGCGCGCGGGCGCCGTCCTGCTCCGCGTGGGCGAGGATCTCGCGCAGCCGCCCCTCCATCGGACCGGGCAGCTTGGCGCGGACGAGGAACTCGCTGAGCGCGCCCGTGGCGAGGAAGTGGCGCACGGCCGGATCGGCCGGCGCGCGATCGATCTCGTCGCGGTAGCGCCCGAGGAAGGCGCGCGCTTCCTCCACGCTCGTCATCGGATCGACGCTCAGCGGGCGCTCCTTCGGGACGCGCGCGCGCAGCACGAGGAGGCGGTCCATGGTGAGGAGCGCGGGCTCGACCACGGTGGCGCCCAGCGCCGCCGCCCGACGGAGCCCCGGGCCCGGGGCGAGCGTGTCGCCCATCGCGCCCACGGTGGACCGATAGAGGTTCGCCACCGCGTCGGGGACGTCGTCCGAGAAGCGGTAGATCGCGCGGAACGCCGTCGCGCGGACCAGCAGCAGCAGCGCGCCGCCGTGGTGACCCTGGCCGAGCGAGGTCGCGATCGCCTGCGCCGTGCGCAGCAGCTCGCACAGGCGGTCCGCTGCGACGCTCGGCGGCTCCGCGACCGGGGAGGCGGCGCTCGTCGTCAGCGGGGCGCGCGACGACGGCGGGCCGCCCGGCGCGTCGCCGAGGTCGATCGCCGGCATCGCGACCCGAGGCGGGAGTCGCGGAGCGGGGCTCGAATCCGGCTCGCCTGCGCCCTGCGCCGGGCGCGGCTGCGGGCGCACGAGCGAAGGCGCGAGGATCGGCGGCAGATCGTCGTCGAGCCCGTCGATCGGCGGGCGCGGCGAGGACCGCGGCATCGGCGCCGGATCGGGCGATCGGCCGGATCGCGAGCTCCCGATCGCGGGCTCGCTCCCCGCCGGCGCGCGGCCGCGCGAGTCCGGCCGTGGGGTCGGCTCCGCGGCGCGATCCATCGGTGGCAGCGTCATCCGGTCCTCGTCGTCGTCCTCCGCGAGATCGCGCTGTCGCGAAGGTGCGGCCAGCGTCGCGAGCGCGCGCGCTTGCCCGAGGACGTCCCAGCTCACCGGTGCGCGCGCGTCCTCCGGCCACGGCGCTCGGGCGTCGAAGCGCAGCGCCAGCGCCTCGCCGAAGCGCTCCGCGCGATCGATCGCGTCGCGCAACAGCCAGCGCAGCGTCGCGGGCGGCAGCGCCCCGAGCAACCCCGCGAAGCGCAGCAGCAACAGATCCCCGCGCAGGCACGGCCGCGTCAGCGTGCCCTCGACGTCCGCGAGCTCGAGCGCCGCCCGCAGCGCCGGGACGCGCCGCGTCTGAGGTAGCCGCCCGACGGGCGCCTCGATGACGAGCTTGCCCGTCCCCGGATCGACCACCACGAACAGGGCCGTCCCTCGGGCGGGGAGCACCCACCCGGTGCCCTCGGGGCGGTTCACGGCGCGCGCGCCCGCACGCTCGGCGCCGACGAGCAGGCCGAGCAGCTTGACCCAGTCGCGGACCTGCCAGGCGTCGCGCGCTTTCTCGAGCCCGAAGTCGTCCTGCTCGCGGACGGCGACGGCTCGTCGAGCGCCGTCCTGCAGCGGCAGCGGCACCCGGTCGCCGCCGCACGCCGAGCAGCGCAACCCATCCAGCGGCCACCCGCACGCCGCGCAGTGCGAGCGCGCGGCGATCACGGCCGCGCGCCCGGCGCCACGTCGAGCGCGGCTTCGCTCACAGGAACGGGTTCAGGTGGAGCTTCTGGAGCCGCGCCTCGCGCAGGTTGAGCTGCACGCGGCGCGTGAAGTGGAGCATCAGGTAGCCCCACGTGGCGAACGTCACGAGGCTGATGACGAGCTGTACGGTCGCGCCGACGCCGAGCACCATCCACCCGGCCGTGAGCAGGAAGGCGGCGAACGAGAGCGGCACGAACCACTTCCAGCACAGGTTCATCATCTGATCGATGCGGACGCGGGGCAGCGTCCACTTGACCCAGATGACGATGAAGATGAGCACCCAGCTCTTCGCCAGGAACAGCAGCGTGCCCAGGATCTGCAGCCCGAAGTGCGCCTCCTGCTGCGAGGGCGACACGCCCGGGATCTGCCAGCCGCCGAGGAAGAGCGCGCTTGCGATGCCCGACATCACGAAGACGTTCGCCCACTCCGCGAAGAAGAAGAACAGGTAGCGCATGCCCGAGTACTCGGTGGAGTAGCCGGCCACGAGCTCGCTCTCGGCCTCGGGCAGATCGAACGGTCCGCGGTTGCCTTCGGCGAGCGCGGTCGTGAAGTAGAGGAAGAAGAGCCCGAAGGTGATCGGGTTTCTGAACACGTACCAGTACCAGGGCCAGCCGCCCGTATCCCAGATGGCCGATCCGGTGCCGCCCTGCGCGAGGATGATGTCCTGCAGGCGCAGCGAGCCCGTCATCATGACGAGCGTGACGACCGCGATCGCGCCCGGGATCTCGTAGCTGATGATCTGCGCCGCCGAGCGGATGCCGCCGATGAGCGACCACTTGTTGTTCGACGCCCAGCCGCCCGTCATCAGGCCGATGGTCACGAGCGAGGTGACGGCGATGACGAAGAGGACGCCGATGTCGAGGTCTGCCGCGATGAGGTACTGGCCGAACGGCATCACGACGAACGTGGCCGAGACGCCGGCGAAGACGAGGTAGGGCGCGAGGCGGAACAGCGGCTTGTCGGCCTCGGTCGGGATGATGTCCTCCTTCAGGAGCGACTTCACGCCGTCGGCGAGCCAGATGAGGAAGCCCTGCGGGCCGGCGCGGTTCGGGCCGATGCGCGACTGCATGCGGGCGGCGACGCGGCGCTCGACCCACGTGATGATGCCCGCGGTCGGGGCCATGAAGAGCATCAGGATGGCCGCAGCGATGCCGAGCACGAGGCCCGCGCCCAGCAGGCCCGCCGACGACCCCGCCTGCAGGCCCTCGAGCGAGACCTTCGGCGTGAGGACCGCGGTGCCGCGACGCACGCCGATGGTCGGCTGGCGGTCGCCGCCGGGGGCGAGGTCGCCCGCCGTGTAGACGCGGACGCCGCCGAAGCTCGTGATGACGTCGCCCGGCCGGAGCTCGGCCTTGGCTGCGGGGCTTTGCGGGCGGACGGCCGCGACCGCGACTCCGCCGCTCGCGGGCGAGTCGGGCGAGGGCGCGACGCCGAGGAACTCGAGGACGCGCGCGCCCTCCTTCTCCCGGGCCTCGGTCACCGCGCGCCGCGTGCTCGGGGTGCGGAAGTCGATCGTCACGCCGCGCACGGAGCCGTTGACCGACATGCCGCCGCCCGCGCTCGGCGCCATCGTCACCAGCACGTCGCCGTGGAACGTGGTGTGGATGGCGTCGTCGCCGCGGCCGCAGAACCGCGCTTGCAGCCCCTCGGAGAAGATCATCGAGATCTTGTCCGTGGAGACGACGGCTCGATCGACCTCGATCGTCTGGTTTTGCAGCACGGGCCGCCCGGGCCGCCGCAGCTCGCCCTTGAAGACGACGCTCGCCTCCTTCGCCTTGCCGGCGGGGAGGTTGGTGCCGAGCACCTCGATTCGGTCGCCGACGTCCACCTCGCGAGGGGCCAAGTCGACGACGTTCAGGAGCTCCGGCGCGGCACCTTGAGACGCGCAGCCTGTGAGGGCCGTGAGGAGGGCCAACGTGGTGACGAAGGCCGACAGCGCCAGCCGACCGCAGCGGCCGGTCGGGGTTTGGGGCCGCTCGCGGCCGCATCGTGACAGGGGGCGAACCCCGGCAGATCGCATGGTTGACGGCTTATAGATCGGGGTCCCCCGAAGGTCGAGATCGGGGCCGCACGGGAAGGAAGTATCGTGCGCCGTCGAGCTCGTTCACCCCGACCCAGAGCTCGGTCTCGAAGACCTCCTTCAGGCGACGGTACGTCATCACCTCGGGGACGGTGCCGTGCGCGAGGAGGCGCCCGTCCTTCAAAAGCGCGACCCGATCCGCGTACTCCGCGGCGAGGTTCATGTCGTGCAGGACCGCGACACAGGCCAGGTTTCTGGTGGCGACCTCGCTGCGGATGAGCTCGTGGACGGCGACGAGGTGCCGCACGTCGAGGTGCGCGCCCGGCTCGTCGAGCAGCAGAATTTGCGCCTCTTGCGCGAGGGCACGCGCAATCGCTACGCGCTTCTGCTCGCCGCCCGAGAGCTCGGCGACGAGGCGGTGGGCGAGGCCGTCGAGCTCGCACGTGCCGAGCGCGCGGGCGACGACCTCGCCGTCGCGCGCGCTCGAGCGCATCCAGCCTCCCTGGTGGGGAGCCCTCCCCATCGCCACGACGTCGCGGACGGTGAACCCCATCGCGACCTCGACGTGCTGGTGGACGACCGCGATGCGGCGCGCGACCCCTCGCCGGTCGAGGCTCGCGAGGTCCACCCCGTGCACGGCGACGCGCCCGCGCGTCGGCACGAGCAACCCCGAGAGGACCCGCAGCAAGGTCGACTTGCCCGCGCCGTTCGGCCCCAGGATCGCGCAGATCTGCCCGGCCTCGACCGTGAAGCTCACCCCCTCGATCAGCGGCCTGTTCGGGGCGGATCGGTCACGGGCTGCGTAGGAGGCGGCGACCTCGACGACCTCGAGGGCCGGGGGAACCTGCTTGGCGCCTTGCGTGGTACGGATGGCGGTGGTCCAATCGATCGCCAGAGGGTGGAGAGCGCATGGAGACGGTGAAAGAGACCTCGTCCGGTGACAAGCCGCGTCGCATCATCAAGCGGTACTCGAACCGCAAGCTCTACGACACCAAGGACTCGCGGTACGTCACGCTCCAGCAGATCGGCGAGATGGTGCGCGCCGGCGAGGAGGTGCAGATCATCGACAACGCGACCAAGGAGGACAAGACCGAGGTCACGCTGGCGCTCATCATCTCCGAGGACCTCAAGGCGAAGCCGCGCAGCGTCCCGCTCGGCACGCTCCGGAGCCTCATTCAGGAGCGAGGCGAGCGCCTGCTGTCGCAGCTGCGCGAGGGGCCGATCGGTCGGCTGATCCCCGGCACGGCCGCCGACGGGACCACGGAGGGCGCCGCCGAGCCCGAGGCCCCGGTCGCGATCCCGGCGCCCGAGCCCGCGACCGCGCCGCCCGCGACCGACGCCGAGAAGCACGCCTCCAAGGGGCGGCTGAGCGAGATCGTCGAGAGCTCGAAGCACACGCTCGACCAGTGGCAGCACAACGTGGACGAGCGTATCCGAGCGATCTTGCCCGGGCTCGGCGCGTTCAGTGATCTGTCGGCCGAGGTCCGGCGGCTTGCGCAGCGCGTCGAGGACCTCGAGGCTCGCCTCGCCGAAATCGACGGCGCCAAGGGTGCCGACGCCGCTCCGAAGGAATAGGTTTCCGGGGGCGCCGGTTGGCGCACTCGAACTCATGCCGTTCTTCTTCAGCAGAAAGCCCGCCTCGGTCGCGCAGGACCTGCGGCTCACCGGTCGAACGCCGTCGAGCGCGGAGCGCGGATCCGCCTCGGACGGCGCGCCCGTCTTCGACACCTTCGAGGTCGAGATGCTCGGCCACCTCGACACGCTCTACGCGGTGAGCTGCCGCATGACGAAGAGCACGGTCGAGGCGGAGGACCTGGTCCAGGACACCGTCGTGAAGGCGATGCGCGCGCGCGACCAGTACCAGCCGGGGACCAACCTCAAGGCCTGGCTCCTGCGCATCCTGACCAACACGTTCATCAACCGCTATCGGCGCGGTGGGCTCGAGCGCGACCTGCTCGACGGCCCCGACGCGACGGCGCTGACGGACGGCTGGGTCGGCGCGAACACGCTGCGCGGAATGCGTGACGCCGAGTCGCAGGCGCTCAAGCCGCTCGTCGAGGCCGAGGTCCAGCGCGCGCTCGACGAGCTGCCGGACGAGTTTCGCCTCGCGGTGGTCCTCTCCGACGTCGAGGAGCTCTCCTACAAGGAGATCGCCGAGGCGATGGGCTGCCCGATCGGCACCGTGATGTCGCGCCTGCACCGCGGGCGGCGCATGCTGCAGAAGACGCTGCGCGAGCACGCCGTCGCCCTGGGCATCGTGAGCGAGCTCGAGGAGCCCGCCGAGAAGGCCGAAGCGTCCGTCGCCCCGGCGGCCGCCGCTGCCGACCTCGCCGCGTACCGGAAGCGGAGGCGCGCGGTATGACCGCCTTCCGCCCGATGGCCGACTGCGGCCGCTTCGCTCCGTCGATCGACCCGTACCTCGATGGCGAGCTCGATCCTTGCCACGCGGTCGACATGGAGGCGCACGTCCTCGGCTGCCCGGCGTGCGCCGAGCGTGTGGCGACGCACCGCGCGGTGCGGCAGAGCCTGCGGCGCAGCGCCGATCAGGGCCCCGCGCCCGATGCCCTTCGTGCGCGCCTCTGCGCCGTGATGCTCGCGGAGAAGCGTCGGGCCGAGGACGCGGCCGAGCGCGACTCCGCCACGTACGCGGACGCCGAGGCCGGCCTGCCCGCCGCCGAGGGCTCGCCGAGGCTCGTCGCGCTCAAGTACGCGGTCGCGTTCGCGGCGGCCGCCGGCATCGCGTTCGCTGCGGGGATGTCGCGCTTCCATGGGCCCGCCGACGGGCGGCCGAGCGCCTGGGCCTACGCCAACGTCGGGACCTCGCCGCTCGAGCTCGACTCGATGATCGAGGACCTCGTCGCCCTGCACGCGCACCCGTTGCCGCCGGAGACCACCAATCCGGAGGAGCTGCAGCGGTTCGACCCGCTCGTCGGCGTGCCCGTGCGGCGCCCCGCGTTCCAGCCCTTCGGCGCGAGCTTCGACGGCGCGCGCGTCCATGCGCTGCGCGATCGCCGCTCGGCGCTGCTCCAGTACTCGGCCCCGGGCGGCCACCGGATCACGCTGTACGTGTTCGATCCGCACGTGGTGCCGATGGTGCGCGCGACGCTGCTGCAGGAGCGCGTCGTGCGCGAGCGCCCCGTCTTCGTGGGCACGCTTCGGGGCTACTCCGTCGCTGCGGCCGAGTCGCGCAAGAAGGGCGTGGGCTACGCGCTGGCGTCCGACCTGGGCGACGACGAGGCCGCTCGGCTGGTGCTCGCCGCCGTCCAGTGACCGCCGCTCCTCGGCGGCGGTGAGGCGGACGCCGGCACCGGACCGAGGCTCCGCAGCCTGCGCCCGGCACGTCGTCGCGCCTCCGATCGCCGCCGCGGACGAGTCGACGCCCCGCCAGCGCCGAGGTCAGCGGTAGGTCGCGATGCCCACGTAGCGCAGCACCGACCCGCAGGGCGCCTCTCCGAGCGAGCCCGAGCAGCGGTCCTCGCCCTCGAAGCGCGGCTCACCTCGCTGCAGGGCGCCGAGGATCGTCCGCGTCAAGTCGTGGCCGCCGTCCTTGCACGCGCGGTCGCCGCACGGCAGGTCGAAGAGCGCGGGGGCGTGCTCGACCATGATGCGTCGGATGTGAGCGCCGCCCGCGAGCACGCCGCCACCGCGGCGCTCTTCGATCTCGAGCCGCAGGCTATCGAGGGCGGGGACCGCACCGCGAAGGCGGGGCGCGTCGTCCTCACGGCGTCGGCGGTCGGCGGCGCGCAGCGCGGCCTCGGAAACGCGTCGGTTGTACAGAACGACCTCCTGCCTCGTCGGCGCTTGCGCCGCGGTTCGCTCGATCACCTCGCCGGGGGCGGCGAGTCACTCTTCGGGCAGCCACGGGCCGGGGACGATGCCCGCGGTGTCCGGGGCGGGCTCTCCATCGGCGGGAGTCGGCTTCGGCTTCTCGGGACCGAGGCGGTTCGGGCCGCGCTCCCGTCGCTCCTCGTCACGGCGGATCTCTTCCTTGCGCTTCGCGGAGTCGTGGCCCTGGGTCGGCCCCGTTTCGAGGCGAGTGACCGGCCGCACGAGCTGCGTTGCCAGTCGCCACGGCGCCCAGGGCCGGCAGGTCGTCGGACCGTGTCGGCACCCGTCCTTCGCGGCCCGCGGGGACGAACCGCGCGCGACCGGCGCAACGCTCTCGACCCGAGAGCGCCGCGCCGACGTCGCCGCGAAGCCGAGGCGTGCGCCGGGGCCGATGCCCCGCCGCCGCCGAGCGTTGCCGAGCCTGCTCGGCGGGCCTCCGTGGGAAGCCCGGCTCGAAGGCTAGTAGCGGTCGCGACCGCCGCCGCCGCCGCCGCGACCACCCCGGCCGCCGCCGCCGCCGCCGCCGCCGTACCCGCCTCCACCGCCACCTCCACCGCCAC
>CAIVJW010000420.1 GCA_903906315.1 uncultured delta proteobacterium
AGCAGTGGGATCGGCGCGGGCGAGGTCGGTCGCCGTGGGCGCGCACGCACGCGAGAGACGATCGCCTGCGTTCACGGCCGACGCGCCGCGGACCGAGGAGGGCGCCGAGGACGCCGAGCGAGAGGTGGGAGGAGGCGGGCCCTGCGGATGGCGCGTGAACAGACGCCGGTCTGCCTCCACCTTCGCCGACGACGAGACCCTGCGCGCGCCGCCGTTCGAAGAGGTCGAAATTCCGCTAGCGCGGCTGTGGGGTCCCAGGCCGAAGCCCTGGCGACCGCCGGTCCATAACCCCGCCGCGAAGCCGGTCCGGAGGCGGACGTACGGCGCGCCCGCAGCCTGTGAGGCAGGATATCCACGCTTCGTGCCTCTTGCGCTCGCGGTCGATGGCGTCCTCTTCGCGCTGCAGGCGCCAATGGAACAGCTCCACGACGCGGCCGGCGCGATCGAAGACGTCGCCGACGACGCGAGTGCGGCCGCGACGCGCTTCATCAGAAGCTGACCGCCGGCGCCGCCTGAGCAGCCGCAGCGGCGGCGAAGTAGACGCGGGCCTTGAAGGGCTTGCCGGTCGCCTTGTCCACCGCGCTGCCGCGGATCTTGCCGAGCTCGGAGTCATAGTCCTCGACCGCGCCATCTACTGCTCGAGCGGGCGGAGGAGCCGACTTTCGGTCTCCTCGCGCTGCACCTGCAGGCGTGAGAAACGCGCTATTTGCCTCGAGCTCGGATACGTCTCCTGGAGACGCGCCCAAGCATGCCACGCTAATAACCGCGCAAAAGAACTCCTATGATTGGCAAGACGAACACCACCACAAAGACAAGCAATATGCTCCGAAACCGGAGCGCGGAGCTCCGCTTGGCGTGCTCCGCGCGCACCCGAGCGTGCTCCGCGCCCACCCGAATGAGCTCCGTTGCAGCCTCCCGGATGGCCTCCGCTACCGCCTTCCCGACCGCACGGTCGAGCGGGGGCAGATCGAAGCCGAGGCTCTTCTTGATGCCCCAGCGAGTCGCTGACAGGAGCTGAATCTGAAGCGGATTGAGCGATGTCCAGTCCGCTGCGGAACGCAACGACTCAATCTTTCCGATGTCCTCGAGGGACTTCCCGATCTTGAGCTCTCGCTGAGTTGCGTTGGAAGTCCACCGAACGATGCCGTCCGACCACGAGACGAACTGTTCCCACGGGATCGGCGTGACGCTGTTGCCATCCACGACCACCATGCGGTAGTTCGTCATCAGCACCGAGCATTTCGCGCTGATCGAATAGACCCCTGCGTCGCATTCGTTCGGCAGGACGACCGCGTGCTGGAATAACACACCCAGCGCATCATGAGTGCCGCCATTCTGGTACAAGATGGCCCAGTCGACGGGCTGGTACGCAGAGAACATGGCGACGAGCTCCTTGGAATACGAGCAGTAGGGAGCGTGCACCGCCGCCGTCGTCGCGTTCCAGAACTCTGCCTCGTCCCAGACGGCCTCGCCCTGCAGCGCCTCCGCCGTGAGACCCGCCGGGAGCACGGCTGCACCGTTGTCCGACACGACGAGCGCAACGCTGCAGTACTCGCAGGTCCGCAGCGCGGGAGCGATGGGAGCACCGCACGAAGGACACCTGATGGTCTTGACTTCCGCTCTACGTTCTCCTTGTTCCAAGCAAACGGGCGGGGCCGATTCACGCCCTGCGCCACCTCACCCCCCGACCCGCCGACTCCCCAGCTCCACCTCCCCGACCAGCGCCTCCACCTCCGCCTCATCCTCCCGCGCCAGCACCAGCGCGAGCCGCTCGAGGTCCGACCCGAGCGCGTCGGCCGCAACCGGATCGCGCTGCGCCCCCCGCGGCGCCTCGAGCAGGCGCGTCACCGCCGCGTCGATCCGCACGCGCTGTGGCGACCGCCCGCTCGCCGCGAGCACGCCCTTCGCGGCCGCGTCGATGCGCGCGTCGAGGTCGGACGTCGTCGTGCGCCGCTGTTCCTCCCGGTCGGCCGCGCCCGCGGCGGCCCCGGCCACGAGCGCGATCACCGCGTACGCTCCGCCGGCGAGCACCTCGAGGACGAGCGCGACCTTCCACGCCCAGAACGACGCCGTGAGCGTCTGCACAAGGGCGAGGAAGACCCATGCGAGCGCGACGGGGATGGTCGCGCCAGAGAACCACACGCCGGCGCTCCCTCGCGAGCGGCCGACGACGGAGCGCACGGCGACGGCGAGCGCCGCGAAGGACGCGAGGACCGCCGCGAGTCCGACGAAGAAGGCCGCCGAGGGGGAGGTCGGCGCGGCGACGAGGAGGACCGTGCCGAGGACGACGGCGAGGACGGCGAGGAGGGCGGTCGAGAGGGCGGCGGGGGACATGGGGCCTCGGCGTGACGGGTCGCGGACGGCTGCCGCTTCAGTACTGCGAGGCGGCCCGTTGCTTCGCCTCGAGGACCGCGGCGACGCGGGCCTCGTCGACGGAGCCGTCGTTCCGCCGGGCCTCGTCGATCGCGCGCTCCTTCGCGTCTCGCGCGGCGATGTATGGCTGACGTCCGCCGATGCCGAGCCCGCCAATGCCGAGACAGAGCACCGCGACCGCGAAGCCTCCGCCGCCGGGCGAGTTGCTGACGAACCACGCCAAGAGAACGACGCCCGTCGCGGCGGCGGCCGCCGCAATCGTGAACGAGGTGACCTTCTGCCCCGCCCGCGCCATGACGTTGCGAAGCTCGTTGTGTCGCGCCACCAACGCCTGGTCGACAGGCGGCGGACCTCCGCCAAGCATCTCAGGCATCTTGGACAGTGCGACGACGTCGAACACGTATCGGTCGACCGCGAAGTGGCCGACCTCGACCACCAACGCCGTCGGCTGCCACGATGTCTCCACGCTGTACTGGACGTTCTTGTACACGTCGCCCTGGATGAGCTGGTGCGTCGCCGCGTCCCGCTCGGCGTCCGCGAGGCCGGCGACCTCGTTCTTCCAAGCCTCGCGCGCGGTGAGTGGGGCGCTCGGGGGCTCCCACGGCGTGCCGCGGTCGATGACCTTCGTGAGCGACTTCACGCCTCGTAGCGTACGTGCGACGGCGTCGGAGCGAACATCTCCGGCCCTACCCACGAGCACACGCGACGTCCGAATCTGTCCCGAGAACGGCGTCCAGCGCATCTCCTCCACGTTCTCGGTGACGATGTTGTTGCCAATCTTGCGCTGAACCTGACGCACCTCGCGGATGCCGGAAAGGCACGTGAACCCGCCCTTGATCTGCACGGTGAAGACCCACGTGGGGACGCCACTCGAGGTCATCTTCGCCCCGCCGAGCGCACGAACGAATTCGAGGCTCACGTGAGGCGTGCTCGCGATGACGTCAATCAAGAACTCGTGCGCCCCGCGCGGGTTGACGCGCATCGGAACCCAGAGTGCCCCGGGGGCGTCGCTGGTACCAAGGGTCGCCGCCGCGCCCGCCGCGGCCGGTCGTGACACGACGTACATCGCGTCGCAGTACTCGCACTTGACAGTGGGCGAGGTCGGAGTGGGCAGCGCGGCCCCGCACGCCCGGCACTGAAGACCCGATATCGTGATCATTGGAAACCTCCCGAGGTGCGAACCTCACCCCCCGAACGGCGGCGGCCCAGCCGGCGGCGAGGCCCCAAATCCCCCGAACGGCGGCGGCCCAGCCGGCGCGAACAGCGCCGCGAGCTCGGCCACCTCACCGGCCTTCTGCCACCCCGCAAGCCCCTCGCGCCACACCGGCGTGTCGCCCTCGAGCTGCCCGCTCGCCGCGGCCTGCTTCATCTGATCGAACGGCACGGGCCCGACGTTCTGCCCATTGAACTGCACATGATAGCTGTGCGACGGCGGCGGCGCGCCGAACCCGCCGAACGGCGGCGGCCCCGCAACCGGCGGGGGCGGGGGCGCGGCCATGTGCTGCCCGACCATCGCCCCCATCGCCTGCCCGACCGCCAGCCCCGCGCCGAGGTTCGCGAGCACGCCCCCCATCCCCGGGTTCGCGGCCTGCGCCCCCATCACGTCGAACGTCCTCTCCTGCTGGTAGTTCGTCCCCTCGATCTTCCTCCGCGCCGCGGCCGCCTTCGCCCTCTTCAGCTCGAGCACGCCCTCGTCGTTCTCCGGCACGGAGATCGACATGATCCGGAACAGGTGCACCTCGAGGCCATAGCGATCGTAGTGCGGAGCGATGTCCCGCTGGATGTCCTCCGAGAGCGTGATGAGCTCGGCCTCGATCTGCAGGATCGGCACCTGGCGCTTCACGATCGCCTGTGCGATCGAAGCCTTCAGCTGCGCGACGAGGACACCCTTGAAGTAGTCGAGCACGGCGCGCGTCGTGAAATTCGGCATCGTGCCGACCACGCTGCCCACGAACTGGCCCGGATCCTTCACGCGAATGCCCATCTGCCCGAAGGCGGAGACGGGCACGACGAGGCCGTACTGCGGGTCTTCGACCTGGAGCGGCGTCGGCGTGCCCCACTTGAGGTCGAGCGGGACGGCGCGGTTGACGAACCAGACCTCGGCCGCGAACGGGGACTTGCCTCCGAACGGCAGGTTCACGAGCTTGTTGAGGATCGGGAGGTTGTTCGTGCTCAGCGTGTGTCGCCCCGCGCCGAAGACGTCGAGCCGCTTGCCATCCTTGAACAGGAGACACCCACGCCCGCGTCGTGCGCGTCCACGGTCTCCCGGTCGCGCTCACGGCCGCGGAGTACGGCATCGTGGCGACGCTCGCGAAGCGCCGGGGCGCGCCGGTCACGCGCGCCGGTCACGCGCGCCGCCCTCGCGGATCAGGCGATCCAGGGCGACCGCGACGCGGCCGAGCGCAACCTCGACGTCCACGTCTCGCGCATCCGCAAGAAGCTCGGCGACGCCGGCGCGCTGCTCACGACCGTGTGGGGCATCGGCTACCGCCTCGGCGGGGACGCGACGTGAAGCTCCGAACGCGCCTCGCGGTAACGGCCACGGCGATCTCGATCGTCGTCGCCTCCGCTGCGTCGTTCGTGGAGGCGGAGGCGCGACGCCGCCACGTCACGGAGCTGCTCGTCGCGCGCGTCGACGCGCGCCTCCTCGGCGAGGGTCGCGCCTCGTGCGAGCGCGACCCCGAGGCGTGGGCCCGAGCCCCGTCCAGGCTCTTCGACCGCCCTCCCCCGCCGCGGGGGCGCGTGCCAGGCAGCCCCGAGCTCGAGATCTTCGAGGAGCTCGCCTGCGACGCCGAGCTTCGGCCGAGCGTCCGGGGCGCGCCGCCGATCGACGCGGAGCTGCGCCGAGGGGCGAGCGCCGGCGCGGCCTTCGCCGGCGGCGCGTACGAGGACGGCGACCAGGTCCTCGTGCGCACCGACGGCACGCGCTGCGCGTGGGTGCTGTCCCGCAAGCGACGGCCTCCCGCGCTGACGGGCGCCTTCCTGCCACTCTTCGCCGACTGGGCGCTTCCGCTCGCGGCCATGCTCGCGGCGATCGTCGTCGGCCTCGGCCCGGCGCTCCGGCGGCTGCGGGTGCTCGCGGCCGAGGTCCGCGCCGCGCCGGCCGAGCGCTACCATCGCGAAGTCACCGTGAGCGGCGACGACGAGCTCGCCGAGGTCGCGCGGGCCTTCTCCGAGGCCTCCCGGGAAGTGCGCGCGGCCCTCGACGCGCAGGACGCGCGCGAGCGCACGCTGCGCGAGTTCCTCGCCAACACGACGCACGACGTGATGACGCCGCTCACCGTGCTGCAAGGGCACCTCGCCGAGCTCGAGACAGCCGCGCGCGAAGGCCGCGTCGTCGACACGGCCATCGTGGGCGCGGCGATGGACGAGCTCGGGTACACGACCTCGCTCGTGCGCAACCTCGAGCTGGCGGCGCGGCTCGAGGCCGGTGAGCCGCACCTGACGCGGGCAGCCGTCGACCTCGGCGCGCTGCTCGGGCGGGTCGTCGCGCGGGCGCGGCCGGTCGCGCGTCAGCGGTCGATTGCCATCGAGCTCGGCACGCCGGAAGAGGCGATCTCCCTCGACGGCGACGAGACGTTCCTCGAGCAGGCCGTGAGCAACCTCGTGCTCAACGCGATTGGCCACCACCGGCCCGAGGGGGGGACACGTCGCCGTGGTGCTCGATCCGGACGGCCCGGGCCCGTTCGAGCTGCGCATCCTCGACGACGGGCCCGGGGTCCCCGAGGGCGAGCTCGGAGCGCTGACCTTTCCGGGCGTGCGCGGCGGCGCGGCGCGGACGCGGCACCCGCACGGCCGCGGCCTCGGCCTCGCGATCGCGGCGCGCGTCTGCAAGCTCCACGGCCTCACCCTCACGATCGAGAACCGGAGTGAGGGCGGGCTCGTCGCGACCCTTCGCGGCGCGGCAGGCGCGGCGATCGCTGACGACGGCGGGGCCTCAAGGAGTCCGTAAGGTGGGGCGAGTACCGTCGACGCTCGACCCCACGCTCGAGAGGAGACGCCGCCCGCATGACCAAGCGAATTTCGACCATCGGTCTGATCATCTCCGCGGCGGCGCTCTCGTCGTCGGCGTGCAGCGAAGGAGCGTCGAGCTCCGATTCGAACAGCGACGCCGGCACCCACGGGCCCCGGTCGTACCCCATCGTCGATACCCAGCAGTCCTCCTGCTACGACGACTCGAGCGCGATGGCCTGCCCGAGCGTCGCTGGCGCGTTCTTCGGCCAGGAGGCGCAGCATGCCAACAGCCGGCCCAGCTACACCAAGAGCGCGGACGGTCTCACCGTCCACGACGACGTCACGGGTCTGACCTGGCAGAAGGGCTATGAGGGCTTCAAGAACTGGACGCAAGCCAAAGCCGTTTGCGTAGCTTTCAATGCTTCAGGCCTCGGCGGAACCACCGACTGGCGGCTACCGACGATCAAGGAGCTCTACTCCCTGTGGAACGGCGGTGAGGGCTGGCCCTATCTCGACGCCAACACCTTCGATCACCCGACGGTCGACTCTCACTCGATCTTCTGGAGCAGCACGAAGTACTCCGGTCTGCTCGAGAGCGCGAACGACCCGGCGACCGGCGCGGAGCTGGCTTTCGGCGTGAATTTCGACACCGGCCACATCAAGGCGTACTCCACCGACGTAGGGCCGAAGCACTTCGTCCGCTGTGTCCGCGGCGCCGGATACGGCATCAACGAAATGGAGAGGGCTCGCCAAGGAGGCACGGAGAACACGGAGGAATTCCTGGGTCTTCCCTCCGCGCCCTCCGTGCCTTCGTGGTGCTTTCTCTACCTCTCTTCAGCCGCGCCGCGCGGGCGCCGCCAGGAGCGCGTCGAGGTGCGTCGCGAGCTCGTCGGCCAGCGCCGCGACGATCCGGTCGGGCGCGATCGCCTCGACGAACGGCAGCCGCACGATGGGCGCGTCCGGCAGCCGCGCGCCGAGATCGGCCGTCAGCGCGTCGGCGGCCGACGACCGACTGGCACGCTCCTCCTCCAGCAGCTCGAGCGCCTCGGCCATCGGCGCGGTGACGCCGCGACCGCCGCGTAGCGCGCGCGCCCACGGCGCCGGGCGGCTCTCGGACCGGTTCATCACGACGACCCGCGGCGCCCGGCCGAGCTTGTGCAGGCGCCCGGCGAGGTAGACCACGTCGTCGCGCGCCGCGGCGGTGGGCGCGGCGACGAGGGCGTAGGACGATCGCGGCCCGAGGAGCAGCTCGGAGGCGCGGCGCGTGAGCGCGACGAAGCGCTCGCGCACGAGGGCTAGCTCGGCGAACAGGCTCGCGGTGTCGGGCACGAGGTTCGGGCCGGTGACGCGCGCGACGACGCGCTCGACGTGGCCGGTCCCCCACGCGAAGAGGCCGCGCGGCGCCGAAGCGCCCTCGGCCGTGCCCGCGTGGGCCGCGCGCTCGGCGAGGCCGGCGAGCCACGCCACGGTGCGGCCGCCGAGCAGCGCCGCGAGGCGCGACGGGTAGGTCACGAAGTCGATGGCGTGCCGCGAGGGCGCCGTGTCGATGACGACGACCTCGAACGCGCCGCGCGACGAGGCGCGCGCGACGAGGTTCATGGCCACGAGCTCGTGGACGCCCGCGGCGGCGTCGGAGAGGCCACGGTACAGGCGGTTTCCGAGCAGGCGCGCGCGCGCCGCGGGCTCGTCCTCGAAGAGCCCGTCGACGAACGTGCCGAGCGATCGCCTCGGGTCGGGCATGAGCGCCGACAGCCGATCGCCGGCGCCGTCGAGCGAGACGCGCGTGACCTCGTCGGTGATCGGCACGCCCATCGCGCCCGCGAGGCGGCGCGCCGGATCGATGGTCACGATGAGCGTGGACCGGCCGGCGCGGGCCAGCGCGAGCGCGAGCGCGGCGGAGGTCGTCGTCTTGCCGACGCCGCCGCCGCCGGCGCAGACGACCACGAGCGGCTCGGGGGCGGGCGTCACGGCGCGCCCTCCGCCCGCAGCCAGCGGGCCACGTCCTTCGCCGACGGGTCGACGGGCGCGAGCGGGATGCGCCAGATCGAGTGGTCGGTGCGCGCGAGGAGGTCAATCGCCGCGACCGCTTCGGCGCGCGCGTTCGCCCTCGCCGCGAGCAGAGAGGCGAGCGCCGCGGCCGGCTCGGCGAGCGGCCCGGGGATCGCCGCGAGGGCGCGGGCGTCGCCGAGCGCCTCCTCGGGCAGCGCGATCGGCACGCGGTTGACCACCACGCGGTCGATCGGCATCCCGGCCTCGCCGGCGATCGCCGCGCAGAGCTCGAGGGTCTCCTCGAGGACGAGGCGCTCGGGCAGGGTCACGACCACGATCGAGGCGCGCCCGGGCGCGAGCAGCTCGCGACCGAGGCGGTCGCAGAGATCGAACAGCGGGCCGGCCGCGAGGAAATCGCGCCCCTGCCGCGGCACGCGCAGCCACGCGACGCCGTGCCCCGTGGCGGGCATGTCGACGACGACGCGCACGCCCGGGCGATCGGCGACGATCTGGCGCACGGACTCGAGCATCGCCAGCTCGCGGATGGCCGGCGCGGCGCGCAGGAGCGGCCGCATGGCGAAGTTGCCGAGCGCGAGGCGGGCGATCGTGGCCGATCCGAAGAGCGGCGCGGCGCCGCGCTGGATGGCCTCGGCCGGACGGATGACGAGGTGGTCGACCCCGCGGTGCGCGCCGGCGAGCGCGCGCCGGCCGGACTCGCCGTCGCCGAACTCGACGAGGACGGCGCGGCCGTGCGTCTCGGCCTCGAGCACCGCGAGGCTCGAGGCGACGGTCGTCTTGCCGACGCCGCCCTTGCCCATCACGAGGACGGCGGCGGAGAGGCGCTTGCCGGGGGCGCGCGGGATCATGCGGTGGGACGCGACGATCAGTCGGCAACGCCGCTGATCATCCCCTCCATGACCTCGACCATCATCAGCCGGTACGCCTCGCGTACAAAGCGCCGGTAGCGCGGCGATCGCAGGCCGGCCGCGCACACGCGGTCGTCGAGGCCGGCGAGCGATCGCCGCCACGTGCCCCGGACGTCACCGGCGCCCCAGTGTCCGGTGACGACGGGCGTCGGGCGGTCCGAGGCCGCGTCCGCCTCGTAGTCGATCCAGTCGTCCATCACCTGGACGAACATCGACACGTCGTACATCCACGCGCGCGCGCCCTCGCCCGCGTAGCGCACGACGGGGAAGAGCAGCCCGTCGATGGTGCCCTCGACGCCCGCGAGCCGGTGGCCGAGCCCGCGCGGGTCGGGCTCGCCGCGCATCGCGCGGACCTCGGCGCGGATCCACTCCTTCATTCGACGCATCGCGGCCTCGAACGCGGCGAGGTCGGCGCCGCGCAGGCCCTCGGCCATCGCGACCGCGAGCGCCCGCGTCAGCGCGAGCGGCGGGGTGCGGGCGGGCTCGGAGCCGTCGATCACCGCCTCGAGCAGGCGCCCGCGCTCCTCGGCGGGCTGGTCGAGGACGTGGTCGAAGACGTGGTCGACGAGCACGATGAAGGCCGAAATGAGGAGGATGCGGCGCTGATCGTCGGCGTAGGCGAACCGGCCGAGCAGCTCCATCGCGCCGCGCCCGAGGAGCGCGAGCGCGGGCAGCGGCAAGGGCAGGAGGTTGCCGAGGTCGGTCGCGGCGCGCACGAGCGGCGGCCGCCGGGGCGCGCAGAAGAGCGCGGTGTAGGGGGCGGACGCGTAGAGGTTGCACGCGCCGAGGCGGAGCTTCGTGTGGAACCGGTCGCCCGCGAGGCCGGGCCAGGACGCGGCGACGATCGGGGCGACGTGGCGGTCGAAGTGCCGCGCCGCCGCCGCCTGGATCCCGCGCACGAAGCCGCGGACGCTCGGGTCGGGCGCGCCGAGGATCGCGCGCGCGGTCGCGAGGCGATCGGCGCGCGGCGGGACCGAGGCGCGCGCGATCGTCGGGTGGGCGGGCAGCGTGGAGGCCGCGGCGGGGCGCACGGCGATCAGCGCGCTCCCCGGACCGACGACGCGCTCCCGCTCATCGCGGCATCGTCTGCGGGAACACAGCGCCACGTCAACGCGCCGCGCGTGGCGCGCCGTCCACGGGGGAAGGTAGGCCCTCGGCCGCGGCGAGCGGCGTCGTGCGCCCGGCGCGCACCACCGCGCGCGCATTCCGCCGGCTCCCGGTTCCACGCTACGATCGCCCCATGATCCGCAGCGCGCCCCGCGTCCGCCGCCGGTACCCGCCGATCGAACGCCGCGAGGCGATCGACCGCGAGACGCTCGAGCGCGACTACCTGTCGAAGAACCGCCCCGTGGTCTTCACGGCCGGCGGCGAGGGCTTCTGCGACCGCTGGTCGCCCGCGGCGCTCGCCGATCGCTACGGGCGCTGCCCCGTCGAGGCCGAGGAGACGCGCGAGGTGTACGTCGGCGAGCGCGCCCACGTCACGCGACCGCTCGCGGACCTCGTCACGGCCGCGCTCGAGGGCGACCCGACGCTGCGCTGGAAGGGCCTCGAGTTCCTGAAGCGCGTGCCCGGCATGCAGGGCGACCTCGACGCGCGCCCGCCGCCCCACCGCGCGCACCTGCCCGCGTCGGCCGGGGCGCTGCGCGACACGCTGTGGATCGCCCCGCGCGCGACGACGTCGTCGCTCCACCACGACGGCGACTACGACAACCTCAACCTGCAAATCGCCGGGCGAAAGCTCTTCCTCCTGCTCCCGCCCCCGCTGCACGAGGACCTCGACAGCTACGGGAGCGCGGAGTCGCCCATCAACCCGTTCGTCCCCGACCTCGAGCGATTCCCGCGCTTCGAGGGGCTCCCCGCGGTCGAGGCGACGCTCGCGCCGGGGGAGGTGCTGCTCCTGCCGAAGTACTGGTGGCACTGCGTCTACACCGTCGATCCGGCGGTGAACCTCTCGACGCACTTCCGCTGGGGAGGCGAGCTGTCACCCTGGAGCGTCCTCGCGGGCGCGCCGATCGTCCACCGGTCGCTGACGGCGATCGCCGCCGGGATGAAGCGGCGCGGCCTCCACGGGATCGCCGACGCCACGCGCCGGGCGTGGTGCGCCGCCTACGCGCGCGTCGTGCCGAGGACCACGCCGCAGGAGCGCTGCGAGCTCGTCGACGCCTGACGGGGCGGCGACGCGCCGCGACGCCGCCGCGCGCCCGATCAGATCGCGAGGAGATCCTCGACCTGGGCGAGCATCGCCATGCGGCGAGCGAGCACCGGGCTCGTGCCGTCGAGCAGCCGCGCCGTCTCGGCGAGCACCTCGGTGAGCGCGATCTTCCGCACCTGCGGGTCGCCCGTCTTCTCGCCGAAGCCGCCCGGCACGTCCCAGCCGAGCATCACGTCGCTCGCTCCCTGCTCGGCGGCGACGACGGCCGCGAAGCCGAGGCGCTGCGCGACCACGCGATCGGTCGCGCTCGGGCTGCCGCCTCGCACGACGTGACCGAGCACCGTCTCGCGCACGTCGACGCCGGGCGCGTCCTCGGCGAGGTGCTGGCTGAGGCGCTCGACGAGCTGCGACGTCTTCACCGCGACGCCCTCCGATTTGACGATGAGCGCGCGCTTCTTGTAGCCGCCGGCGGCGAAGCAGCGCCGCAGGACGCCGCGCAGCCGCTCGACGATCTCGTCCTCGCCGAGCTTCTGCTCGCCGAACAGGATGGCGTCCGCCTCCGCAGCGACGCCGGCGCGCATCGCGAGGTAGCCGCAGCTCCGCCCCATGACCTCGACCACGAACACGCGCCGGTGGGCGCGCGCCGTGTCGGAGATCCGGTCGCAGGCCTCGACGATCGTGTTCACGGCCGTGTCGACGCCGATCGCGAGCCCGCAGTGGCCGACGTCGTTGTCGATCGACGCGGGCAGCCCGACGACCCGCAGCGCCGGATCGGTCGCGAGCAGGTGCGCCCCGGCGAGCGAGCCGTTGCCGCCGATGACGACGAGCGCCGAGACGTCGTGCTCGCGCAGGCGCGACCGAGCCTTCTCCTGACCGGCCGGCGTGGGAAACTCGGTCGATCGCGACGACCCGAGAAGCGTGCCGCCGAGGCGCGTGATCCCCTCGACGTCGGCGAGGTCGAGCGGCCCGACGTCACCCTCGAGCAGACCCTGGTAGCCACGGCGAACGCCGATCACCTCGTGGCCGCGCTGCCGCCCGGCGGCCACGACGGTGCGGAGAGCGGCGTTCATCCCGGGGGAGTCGCCCCCGGAGGTCAGGACGGCAAGGCGCATCCGGGCAACGTCGCGCCGAGGGGCGCCGCCCGTCAAGGCGCCGCGCGCGGCCGGGCCCGCGCCGCCTCGCGTCACGTCGTCGGCGCCGCACCTCGGCTGGCGGGCGCGCGGGGGGCCGGCTGCTACCCTCGCCGGTTCCATGCGCCTCGCGGACCCGATCTCGCTCGCGGTGAAGGCCGGCGTGGCCTCGGCGATCGCCGTGGTCGCGACGCGCCGGCTCGGCGTCGACGACCCGCTCACGGCGGGGTTCGTCGGGCTCGCGTGCGTCTCGCCGAGCGTCTACGGCGGCGTGAAGAACGGGCTCGAGCAGCTCGCGGGGTCGGCGCTCGCCTGCGCCGTCGCGGGGGCGCCGATCGTCGCGCTGCCCACGCTGCGGGGATCGCCGTTCGTGCTCGGGCCGAGCATCGCCGCCGCGGTGATCGCGTGCTTCGCGCTCCGCCTGCGGTCGGCCTACCTCGTGGCCGGCTTCAGCGTCGTGTACCTCCACGTCCTGCCCTTCGACTCGACGTCGATCGGCATCGCGCGGCGCATCGAGGCCGTGATCGTCGGCGTCCTCGCCGCGACGGTCGTCAACCTGCTCGTCTCGGCGCTCGGCGCGCACGGCGTCGCCGCTCGCCGCGTCCGGGTCGCCAGGCGGATCGTCGCGCGCGATCTCGCGGCCGGCGCGGCGTGGCTCGGCGCGCCGGCAGGCGAGGCCGCGCCCTCGTTCGAGGCCGCCTTCGCGGTGGTCCGCGAGCTGCGCGCCGACCTGGGCGCGGGCGCGCGCGAGCGGCACTTCCCGGGTGCGTCGCGGGCGCGCGCGAGCGCCGAGCGCGGGCTCGAGGAGGCGGAGTCGCTCGAGCGCGCGGCGCACCTGGCGAAGGAGATCACGCTGCGGGTCGGAGAGCGCCCACGGCGCGCGGGTGACGACGCGGCGGCGCGGGCGGGGCTGCTGGGCGCGGCGGCGGCGCTCCGGGGAGAGGCGCGGGCCGCGGCCGGGGTGGGCGCCGACGACGCGGTGCTCGAGTCCGCGCTCGATCGGCTGCGCGACGCGATCGGGCACAGCGGACCGGGGCGGGGCGTCACGCTCCCATGAGGCGCGTGCTCGTGACCGGGTCGGCCGGCGTGATCGGCCGGGCTGTCGCGCCCGCGCTCGCCGCCCTCGGCTTCGAGGTCGCGTCGTTCGACCGCGCGACCTCGACCGCGGACGATCTCGGCGACGCGGCCCGGGTGCGCGCCGCGGTCGCCGGCTGCCGGGGCGTCGTCCACCTGGCCGCCTGCTCGCGCGTCGAGGCCGCCGAGCGCAGGCCCGACGACGCCGATCGCGACAACGTGCGCGCGACCGCGGCCCTGATCGCGGCGATCGCGGCGCGCCCCGATCCGCCGTGGATCGTCTTCGCGAGCAGCCGCGAGGTCCACGGCGACGCCCGATCGCTGCCGGTCGACGAGGACACGCCGATCGCCCCGCGCAACGTGTACGGGCGCACGAAGCGCGACGCCGAGGCGATGGTCGAGGCGGCGCGCGCGCGCGGCCTCGCGGCCTGCGTGCTGCGGCTCACCAACGTGTTCGGCGCGCCGTGCGACCACCACGACCGCCTCGTCCCGGCCTTCTTCGCGGCCGCGCGCGCCGGCGCCCCCCTCGTCGTGCGCGGCGCGGCGCGGTCGGTCGATCTCGTCCACCTCGACGACGCGGTCGACGGGCTCGCGCGCGCGGCCGCCCGGCTCGACGCGGGCGCGCGCGGGATCGCCCCCGTGCTGATCGCGTCGGGGGTCGAGACGACGCTCGGCGCCCTCGCGGCGCTCGTGATCGCGGCGGCCCGATCGACGAGCGCGATCGTCGAAGACGCCGCCGGATCGCACGAGGTCGCGCGCTTCGTGGGCCGCCCGGCGCGCGCGGCCGAGGTGCTCGGCTGGCGCCCGCGGGTGGGCCTCGGCGAGGGCCTGTCGAGGCTCGCGCGGACGCCGGCGCGCTAGGTGTGTGTCGGGAGAATGCCTCGCGGCAGGTCTCGCGACGATCCAGCGACCGGCCTGGGCTGGGGATTCGATGGTCGAGGTAGGGACGCCCCCTCCGGGGCGCCCCCCGCACAGAACCCTGCGTGCAGATTTCCCGCACCGGGCCCCCACCTTCGGTCTACGGAGAGACGATCGGGGCCGAGCGCCTCGACGCGCGCGCCGGGCGCCGCTCCCCGTTGCCGATCGCCGCGCCGGCGTGCGAAGTAGTCCCGTGGGCAACTTCCAGGACCTCCTCGATCGCTACCACGCCGCCGCCGTCACCAACCGCGAGCAGGGCACCTACTTCGAGGAGCTGACCGCCGCGTACCTGACGACCGAGCCCGCCTACCGCGAGCTCTACAAGCGCGTGGTGCCGTACGCCCTCTGGGCGAAGGAGCGCGGCCTCGACGCGCGCGACACGGGCATCGACCTCGTCGCGGAGACCGCGGCAGGCGAGGTGCACGCCGTCCAGTGCAAGGACTACGCGACGCGCCACCGCATCGCCAAGGCGGACATCGACAGCTTCTTCACCGCTTCGGGCAAGAAGCCCTTCGCGCGGCGCCTCATCGTCACGACCACGAGCGACTGGAGCGAGCACGCCGAGGAAGCGCTGCGCGACCAGCAGACGCCGGTCACGAAGATCGACCTCGCGGCGCTCGAGGGGAGCGTCATCGACTGGTCGCGCTTCACCCCGAAGAAGGCGCCCACCGTCCGCGCGAAGAAGGCGCTCCGGCCGCATCAGGAGGTCGCACTCGGCCAGGTCACCAAGGGCTTCGAGGCGTTCGACCGCGGCAAGCTCATCATGGCGTGCGGCACGGGCAAGACGTTCACGAGCCTCCAGATCGCCGAGCGCGTCGCGGGCGCGGGCAAGCGCGTGCTCTTCCTCGTGCCGAGCCTCGCGCTCCTCTCGCAGACGCTGACGGAGTGGACGCAGGAGAGCGCGACGCCGCTCCGGAGCTTCGCGGTGTGCTCGGACGGCGACGTCGGCAAGAAGCGCAAGAAGGACGACGACGTCGTGCAGACGCTCGTGCACGAGCTCGCCTACCCGGCGACGACGAGCGGCGCGCGCCTGGCGCGGCAGGTGAAGGCCGAGCACGCGGCCGACCACATGACCGTGGTGTTCGCGACGTACCACTCGATCGACGTCGTGCACGACGCGCAGCACGATCACGGTCTCGGCGCGTTCGATCTCGTCGTCTGCGACGAGGCGCACCGCACGACGGGCGCGACGTTCGACGACCAGGACGAGAGCCACTTCGTGAAGGTGCACGACGCCGCGTTCCTCCGCGGGGACAAGCGCCTCTACATGACGGCCACGCCGCGCATCTTCGGCGAGGCCGCGAAGAAGACCGCGCAGGAGGACAACGTCGCGCTCTGCTCGATGGACGACGAGGCGATGTACGGGCCGAACCTGTACGTGCTGACGTTCTCCGAGGCGGTGAAGCGCGGGCTGCTCGTCGACTACAAGGTGCTCGTCCTCGCCGTCGAGGCGGAGCACGTCAGCCGCCGCATCCAGGAGCTGCTCCGTGACCCGGACAACTCGCTGCGCGTCGACGACGCGTCGAAGATCGTCGGCTGCTGGAAGGCGCTCGCGAAGCAGGGGCTCGCCGAGGAGCTGACGGGCGACGCGCAGCCGATGAAGCGCGCGGTCGCGTTCTGCCAGGTCATCGAGAAGCAGGTGGGCGCGAAGGTCCACAAGGTCAGCTCGAAGAACATCGCGTCGATGTTCCAGGCCGTCGTCGACGCGTACCAGCGCAGCGAAGACCTCACCCCCCAGCCCCCTCTCCCTTCTGGAGAGGGGGAGGAGAAGGGGGAGGTCAGCGTCCACCTGCGCTGCGAGGCCGAGCACGTCGACGGCGGCATGAACGCGACGCAGAAGGAGGAGAAGATCGGCTGGCTGAAGGCCGAGACGCCGGACGACACGTGCCGCGTGCTCTCCAACGTCCGCTGCCTCTCCGAGGGCGTCGACGTGCCGGCGCTCGACGCCGTCCTCTTCCTCACGCCGCGCAACTCCCAGATCGACGTCGTGCAGTCCGTCGGTCGCGTCATGCGCAACGCGCCCGGCAAGAAGCGCGGCTACATCGTCTTGCCCGTCGTCATCCCGCCCGGCGTCGAGCCGCACGAGGCGCTCAACGACAACGACACGTACCGCGTCGTCTGGCAGGTCCTGCAAGCGCTCCGCTCGCACGACGACCGCTTCGACGCGATGGTGAACAAGCTCGAGTTCAACGGCTCGGACCCCACGAAGATGGAGGTCATCGCCGTCACCGACAAGATCGCGAAGGCGCCCAAGGCGAAGAAGGGCAAGGGCGGCGACGAGGACGGCGAGGAGCGGGGGGCGCGCACGGCGGCGCGCGGCGGGCGCAGCATCGGCTCGGCCGGCAACAACGCGCACAAGCCCGAGCAGCGAGAGCTCGAGTTTCAGATCGGCGAAATTGAGCGCGCCATCTACGCGAAGCTCGTCCAGAAGGTCGGCAACCGCCACCACTGGGAGGACTGGGCGAAGGACATCGCCAAGATCGCCGAGATGCACATCGCCCGCATCACGGCCATCCTCGCCGAGCCGAAGAACACCCGCGAGCGGGCCGAGTTCGACGCGTTCGCCGCGGAGCTGCGCGACGACCTGAACGACAGCATCACAGAGGGCGAGATCGTCGAGATGCTCGCCCAGCACCTCATCACGAAGCCCGTGTTCGACGCGCTCTTCGCGGGGTCGAGCTTCGCGACGCAGAACTCGATGTCGAAGGCGATGCAGGACGTGCTCGACGTGCTGCAGGAGCACCGCCTCGACAAGGAGGCGAGCACGCTCGAGAAGTTCTACGAGTCGGTGAAGCTGCGCGCCGAGGGCATCGAGAGCGCCGCGGGCAAGCAGAAGATCGTCCTCGAGCTCTACGACAAGTTCTTCCGCAACGCGTTCCCGAAGATGTCCGAGCGCCTCGGCATCGTCTACACGCCGGTCGAGATCGTCGACTTCATCCTGAAGAGCGTCGACCACCTGCTCCGCACCGAGTTCGGCCAGACGCTCGGCAGCGAGGGCGTGCACATCCTCGACCCGTTCACGGGCACGGGCACGTTCATCACGCGCCTGCTCCAGAGCGGCCTCATCGACAAGGAGGCCCTGCCGCGCAAGTACGCGGGTGAGATCCACGCGAACGAGATCGTGCTGCTCGCGTACTACATCGCCGCGATCAACATCGAGGCGACGTACCACGGGATCGTGGGCGGCGAGTACGTGCCCTTCGAGGGCATCTGCCTGACGGACACGTTCCAGCTCTACGAGAAGGACGACCTCATCTCGCGCGTGCTGGTCGACAACAGCGCGCGGAGGAAGCGGCAGAAGAAGCTCGATATCAGGGTCATCATCGGGAACCCGCCGTATTCGGTGGGGCAAGACTCGCAGAACGACAACAACCAGAACGTCGCGTACCCGAGCCTCGACGCGCGGATCGGCGAAACCTATGCGGCGCGATCCGACGCGACGCTGAAGACCTCGCTCTACGACAGCTACGTGCGGGCAATCCGCTGGGCCACCGATCGGATCGGCGAGAGTGGCATCGTCGGTTTCGTGACCAACGCGAGCTTCATCGAGGCGAGCTCGGCCGACGGCTTGCGCAAGTGCCTCGCTGACGAGTTCAGCTCGCTCTACGTCTTCCACTTGCGCGGCAACCAACGCACCGCTGGCGAGCGATCACGCAGGGAGGGCGGCAAGGTCTTCGGGAGCGGCAGCCGTGCGCCCGTCGCGCTCTCCATCCTCGTGAAGAACCCGAGGGCGAAGGCGCGAGGGCAGATCTTCTTCCGTGACGTAGGCGATTATCTATCTCGCGAGGAGAAGCTCGCGGCCGTGGCTGCACTCGGCAGCGTGGCAGGGGTCACGGCAACGAGTGGCTGGGCGCAGATCTCCCCCGACACTCATGGCGACTGGCTGAAGCAGCGTGACGAGGGCTTCAGGCGCTATCTCGCTGCCGGCGACAAGGGCGGCACGGACGAGGCGCTGTTCGCAGCCTATTCGAACGGGGTCAAGACCAACCGCGACGCGTGGGCCTGGAGCCCCTCGAAGCGTGCAGTCGGCGAGCAAATGGCACGAACGATCGCCTTCTACAACGCCGAGGTGGCGCGTTTCGGTGCGGCGCATGCGGCCCTGGACAACAGGGCCCGCGACGAGCGTGTCGATCGCTTCATCGACACCGACCCCGCGAAGATGAGCTGGGATCACGCACAGAAGGTCGGCGTGGCTCGCGGTCGGCGTGGCGACTTCGACGCCTCCCACGTGGTACGCGGGCTCTACCGCCCGTTCACGAAGCAGTGGCTCTACTTCGACTCCTTCTTCAACAATCGCGTCTACCGGATGCCTGGCCAGTTTCCGCACGGCCACGCCGAGAATCGGACCATCGGGGTCTCTGGCGCGGAGTCGCGCTCGGGCTACTCGGTCCTGATGACGGACGTCGTGCCGAGCCTGCACGCGGCGGACATGGTCGGGTCGCAGTTCTTCCCGCTCCACGTCTACGAGGGCGACGCCGCCGAGCAGGACGACAGCGCGAACGTCTCGCTCTTCGCCACGGGCCCGAGTTCTGCCCCCCCCCCGCAAGACGAGTGCCAAACGTCGCGACGCCATCACCGACGCCGGCCTCGCGCACTTCGCGGAGGCCTACCCCGCCGAGGCGATCACGAAGGAGGACGTCTTCTACTACGTCTACGGCCTGCTCCACTCGCCCGACTATCGCGGTCGGTACGCCGACAACCTCGGCA
>CAIVJW010000421.1 GCA_903906315.1 uncultured delta proteobacterium
CGGCGCGCGCGGCGCCGCGGAGCCAGGGGTCGGCGCGCCGGACGCGCGTGGGGACGCCACCGAAGCCGACGCCGAGGGCACCGGCGCCACGACGGGCTCGCGCGCGGCGACCCCGGACGCAGACGTCGACGCGGACGCGGACGCGGCCGACCCGGGGGGCGCGGAGGGATCGATCGCGGGCGAGGCGGCTGGCGTCGCGATCGGCTGCGCGTCCGCGGCCGGCCGGGCCGGCGATCGCATCGCGACGACGGTGCCGACGACGCCGAGGGCGATCGCCGCAGCGCCTGCGACCCAGATCGGTGCGCGCGTCGGCGCCGCGGTCGTCGGTCGCGTCAGGCCCGACGGGGCGGGCGTCGTCGCGTCCCCCGATCGCGCCACGGTCACGGCGTGCGGCGAGACGAGCGTCCCCGACCCCACGCGCACGCTGCGCGGCCACGCCCGGCCGCCGGGCACGCCGAGCGTTTCGGCGAGCTCCTCGACGAGCCGCGACGCCGGCGACGGGCGCGCGGCGGGATCGAGGGCGGTGGCGCGGGCGAACCACGCATCGAACGCGGGCGACAGCGTGACGCCGCGGCGGGCCGCGCGCGCCGACGGCGCCTCCTCGGCGCCGATGAGCATCTTCGCGAACAGCGGGTAGAGGCTCTCGGCTCGGCGCGCCTCGTCGTCCCAGTACGGCGCGCCCACGAGCAGCGTGTAGGCGATGTGGCCGATCGCGTAGAGGTCGGCCGCGGGCGTGATGGCGCCGTCGCCCTGGATCTGCTCGGGCGACATGTAGAGCGGCGTGCCCATGCCGCGCGTCGACTTGGCTTGCTGCGTGCCGCGCGCGACGACCTTCGCGACGCCGAAATCGAGGATTTTCAGCCTCGGCGAGCCGTCGTCGCGCTCGGTCAGGAACAGGTTTTCGGGCTTCAGATCGCGGTGCACGATGCCCGCGGCGTGCGTGCGGTCGAGCGCGAGCGCGGCCTGCGCGAGGTACGTCACGACGTCCCCGGGCGCGAGCGGGCCCGCCTGCTCGCTCACCGACGCGAGCTCGTCGCCGCGCAGCAGCTCCATCACGATGAACGGCGTGCCCGTGGCCTCGTCGACGCCCGCGTCGAAGGTCTCGACGATGTGCTCGCTGTGGACGTCGGCCGCGACCGTCGCCTCGAGCCGGAAGCGCGCGCGCATCTCGGCGTCGAGCACGAGCTCGGGCAGCATCACCTTGAGCGCGCGGTGCCGCTGCGTCTCGAGGTGAACGACCTCGTAGACCGCGCCCATGCCGCCGGCCTTGAGGCAGCGGACGACCTCGTAGCGGCCGTGGAAGCGCGCGCCCGGCGTCAGGGCGAGGACGCTCGGCTTCGAGGCGAGTCCGGTCATGGGGCGTGCGCCCAGCCTAGGAGCCGCGAGCACCCGCTACAAGCGCGCGGCCAGCCCGGCAAGCGCGAGCGCCGCGCGCGTCCCGGTCCGCGGATCGCCCCCGCAGGCGCGTGTGCGGCGCACGGAGGAAGCTCGGCGCCGGTCCGCCCGTGGGACGACTCCACACGTGGCGACCGACGCGCTGCGCGCTGCGCGATCGGGCGCGAAGAAGGAGCGACGTAGCGAAGCTGCCGCGCTCCGGCTTCGTGGGTCCCGGGTGCGGCCGTCGCCGACCCGCGCACCACCGCCGGAACTCAGGCGGACGGCCTCAGAGCGGATCCTGGCACGAGCTCATGTCGGCCGCGCACTGCGTCGCGGGGAACTTGTAGCCTTCGAGGTGCGCGCCGTTCAGGGTGCTCAGGCTCGCCGCGAGCACGGCCCCCTTCGGGTAGGCGCCAGGGGCCTGGAACGAGTCGAACGTGTACTCGGGGTCGAGGCCGTCGGGGCACGACGCAGGGAACATCACGTAGACGGAGAAGGGCTTCTGCGGGATGGCCCACGTGCCCTGACCGCTGCACGGCCAATACGGGGCGTTCATGGCGAGATCCTCGCCGGAGAGGACCTCGACGACGCCCGTCCAGTCCCCGGGCTTGTCGCTCCGGAAGCGCGCCCAGGAGTAGTGGTTCAGGTTCGCCCCGACGCCGATGAGCCAGATGCCGTCGAGCTGGGCGAGGAAGGTCTCCACGACGCCGGCGTCGCTCGGGGCGTCGGCGCCGGCGTCGGACGAGCCGCCTCCCGTGCCCGCGCCCCCCGCGCCCCCGCCCGCCGACGCGCCTGCGCCTCCCGTCGCGGCGCTGCC